>CAYNMI010000241.1:0-4173 GCA_964398095.1 uncultured Desulfobacca sp. | reverse complement strand
AACCTGCGACCGACGGATTAGAAGTCCGTTGCTCTATCCTCTGAGCTACAGGCGCAGTTACCTTATTGTAGCCAATTTTTGCGGCGGGGGCACGGCGGCCGCGCTTTTTCTCCGCCCCCGCAGCCTCCTTTGACAGGAGATATGCCATCTTCTGTGGCCCCTGTCAATGCAATTGTCCGGGGTTAAGGCCCCGAGGCCGGCGCTGGCCGATCTTCATGATGAGTTCCGCAGACGACCCTTGGGCCGGATTGAGAGCCGCGCCCGGCCTCAGGATGGGCCTTATCAGCCACAGCCTTTGCCCCTCAGGAGGAAACCACACCCCTCCACCGGGGAACCGTGTAGGGGGACAGGGTTTCAAAAATTACTTGACTTCATTCCATAATAGAACGATATATCAATCAGTTAGTTATTATTTAGACCATTTATTACTCGGAGCCGCAAGGGAATTATCTGTACCCCCACCCCAGCCCTGCCCCATCAAGGGGGAGGGAGTAAAGGCAGGAACGGCCGCCTCGTTTTGATTAATATGAGGTCATCATCTGTGTGGAAGCGCCGGCTGGCTTAGGGGATATGGTCTCTGCATCCCCGGACCCGGCAACCTCGAGAGAAAATTGACCGCCCCGAGGAGGGCGCCATGGGACCGGAAAGGAAACCGCCCCAGAACCCCCAAGAACTCCGGAAAGAAACTGAAGCCCCGCGGCAATCCGGAAAACCCCGGTTGCAGGAGATGTCCCCCGAAGCAATCCGCGCCCTGGTCCATGAACTGCAAGCGCATCAGACTGAATTGGAGATGCAAAATGAGACCTTACGGCAGGCCCAGGCAGACCTAGAGGAATCTTCGAAAAAATCTAGTAATTTTTATGATATCGCCCCGGTGGGCCTGCTGACTTTAGATAAATCCGGGGTTATCAAGGACGCCAACCTCACCGCGGCCCGCCAATTAGGAGTTGCCCGGGACCGGCTCATCCACAAACCCTTGCGGTTTTTTATCAGAGATGCAGATAGGGACCGCTTTCGCCTTTGCCTGGACTTGCTTGTCCAAGAACCGGCGGCGCCGCCCTGTGAAATCAGGCTGCAACGACCAGATGGGAATGCCTTTTATGCCCGCCTGGATAGCGTTCCCGTTCAAGCCATCCTTGGGGAACCGGCGTGCTTCATCTCCATTACCGACATCAGCGAACTGAAGCTGGCGGAACAAAAGCTGCAAGAGAGCCAAAGGCTGTTTACCTCCTTCCTGGGTCATCTGCCCAGCGTGGCCATCATCCGGGACCTGGAGGGGCGCTATCTTTTTGTCAACGCCGCCTGGGAGCAGACTTTTCACAAAGCCCGAGAGGCGTGGCTAGGCAAAACCACCGATGACCTCTGGCCCCCCGAGGTGGCCGAAAAATTCAAGATGCAGGATCGGCAAGTCCTCGCCACGGGCAAACCATTGCGGACCGTGGGCACCCTGCGCCATGCCGACGGCTTGCACCTTTGGGTTTCCCATCGGTTCCCCATCGTCGATGCGGATGGGCGGCCGGTCATGATCGGCATTAATGCCATCGATGTCACCGAGCCCATGGCAACCAAGACGCGGCTGGAGCGTTTGCTGGCCTCCAGCCCGGCGGCCGTTTATACCTGTAAGGCCGGGGCTGATCTTGCGTTCACCTATATAAGCGATAACGTCACGGCCCTGGTGGGATGGGAGCCCCGGGACTTCCTGGCGGACCCCCGGTTCTGGCTCAATCACCTCCACCCCGAGGACCGGCCCCAGGTTCTCCAAAAGTTGGCATTCCCCTGGCCCCAGGACCACCAGACCTCGGAGTACCGTTTTCTGGCCAAAGATGGCGCCTATCGCGACATGCTCGCTGAGGTCAATTTGGTGCGGGACCCGGAGGGCCAGCCGCTGGAATACACCGGCGCCTGGATGGATATCAGCGCCCGCAAGCACCTGGAGCAGGAATTGCTGGAAGCCCACAACCGCCTCCAGACCCTGGTCCAGGCCTCGCCCCTGCCCATTGCGGCCGTGGACCGGGAAGGGCGCATCACCCTCTGGAACCCTGCCGCGGCCCGGACCTTCGGCTGGTCGGAAGCGGAGGTCATGGGACGCCCGAACCCCATCGTCCCCCCGGAGAGCGCTCTGGAGTTCAGACAAGTGCTGGCGCGGCTCATGGAGGGGGAGTTCTTGGAGGCCCTGGAACTCAAACGCCGGAGAAAAGACGGCGCTCTCCTGGACATCCGGCTGTTCGCGGCCCCATTGTATGATCCCCAGGGTGAGAGCGTCGGGGCCATGGCGGTGTTAGAGGACATCACCGAGGCCAAGCAGGTGCGGGAGGCCTTGGGGGAGAGCGAGGCCAAATTCCGGGCCACCTTCGACCAGGCCCCCATCGGCGTCGCCGTCGTCTCCCTGGACTATCGGTTTCAGCGGGTCAACGCCGAGTTGTGCCGCCTGACCGGGTACTCGCAGGCCGAACTCACCACCCTGACCCCGTTAGATATTACCCACTCCGAGGATAGGGAGGCTTCGGCGGCGCGGATGGCGAGCCTGGCCAAGGGAGAAATCGACCACTACCAGGTGGATAAGCGCTATATCCGCAAAGACGGGCAGAGGACCTGGGTGCGCCTGTCGGTGCGCCTGGTGAGAGACGCCGAGGGCGCGCCCCTCTATTACCTCTCCATGGTGGAAGACATCACGGCGCGCAAAGAGTCGGAAACCATTCTGCACAAGGAGCGGCAACGATTCTTTTCCCTCCTCGACCTGTTGCCGGCCCTGGTCTGTCTCGTGGCGCCGGACTATTCCATACCATTCGCCAATCGTCAGTTCCGGGAGATCTTCGGCGACCCCCAGGGGTGCACCTGTTATGATCTGGTTTATGGCAAAAAAGCCCCCTGCCCTGAATGCAACATCAAGGAAATCCTGAAATCCCAGCAGCCGGTGGAGTGGGAGCGGACCCCCCCCCAAGGGAGAACCTTTCAGATCTGCAATTATCCCTTTGCCGATATTGACGGCTCTCCCATGGTCCTGAAACTGGGGACGGACATCACCGAACGCAAGGCCCTGGAGTCCCAGCTCCTCCAGTCCCAAAAGATGGAAGCGGTGGGGCGGCTGGCCGGGGGCGTGGCCCACGATTTCAATAACCTCTTGATGGCCATCATGGGTTACGGCGAGCTCATCCGGGCCGGTCTCCTGAAGGATGATCCTCATTATCATTATGTGGAAGATATCCTGAAGGCCGCGGAACGGGCCGCCTCCTTGACCCAGCAGCTCCTGGCCTTCAGCCGCCAGCAGATGATCCAACCCCAAATTCTCCGCCTCAACCGGGTGGCGGCCGACCTGGAAAGGATGCTGCGCCGCCTCATCGGCGAACACATCGACCTGGAGATAGTCGCCGCCCCCGATTTGGGCTTGGTGAAAGCCGACCCGGGGCAGATAGGGCAGATCATCATGAATCTGGCGATTAACGCCCGGGACGCCATGCCCAAGGGTGGGCAGCTCACCCTGGAGACGGCCAACATCGATTTTACCGCCGGCCATAAGTGCTATATTGAGGTGGCCCCGCCGGGACGCTACGTGATGCTGGCAGTGAGCGACGCCGGGGGTGGCATGGATGCGGAGACCCTGGCCCATATCTTCGAGCCGTTCTTCACCACCAAAGAGGTGGGCAAGGGCACCGGCCTGGGGCTGCCCATGGTCTACGGCATTGTCAGGCAAAACCAGGGTTACGTTGAGGTGAACAGCCGCCCCGGCCAGGGGACTACGTTCCGGATCTACCTGCCGCGCCTGGAGGCCGCCCAGGAGCCCCCCAAGCCCCAAAAGACTCTGGCGGCAAAGCTGGAAGGCACGGAAACCATCCTGATCGTGGAAGACGAGGAGGCCCTCAGAACCTTGCTGTGCCGTTTTTTCCGCCTGTATGGCTATAATGTCTTGGAAGCCCGGCACGGCGGCGAAGCCCTGTTGATCTGTGAGCGGCATCAGGAACCCATTCACCTCATGGTTACCGATGTGGTAATGCCCCACATGAGCGGACAGGAATTGGCGGCGCGGCTGGGGCCTTTGCATCCGGAAATGCAGGTGTTCTTCATGTCGGGTTACACCGACAGCGACCTGGCCCCGTACGGCGTTCTGGAAGCGGGCCAGCCTTTCATTACCAAGCCCTTCCGACCCATGGACCTGATCAAAAAGGCCCAGGAGTT
>CAYNMI010000240.1:0-4179 GCA_964398095.1 uncultured Desulfobacca sp. | reverse complement strand
AATGATCAGGCCAACGCGGTGATCTCCTGTGGTTCCGGGGTGGTGTATCGCCGCCAGGCCCTCCAGGAGTTGGGAGGCTTCGCCACCTGGAACCTGCTGGAAGATTTCACCTCGTCGTATGAATTGGTGAGCCGGGGGTGGCGGGGAATTTACTATCCCTTCGCCCTCTCCCGGGGTCTGGCCCCTACGACCCTGGCCGGGGTCTACCGCCAGCGCTTTCAATGGTGCCTTGACACCATGCGCCTCTTTTTTTGGGATAACCCTTTGTTCAAATCCGGCCTTTCCTGGCGGCAAAAGAGCAATTTTTTCGTCATCATGTTGAGTTATCTCGCCAGCGGCCTGGTATTTCCCGTATTTTTCACCATTCCGCTCCTGGTTTACTGCCGCGGCCGCTCCTGTTTCCTGGGCGATGAGCTGACCTACGAGGTTCTCCGGGGCGCCTATCTAGTGGCCACCATCTTGATGTTCCGTTATCTCTTTTTCGGCAAAGAACCTCTCAGACAGTTCAAGATGCTGTGCAGCCTGTTTCCGGTGCATGCCCTGGCCATTGTCGCGGCCCTGCTCTATCCTCCAGGTCGCAAGCCCGGTTACCGGGCCAACAATCTTCATCCTTTCGCTTCCCAAGGATCATGGTGGCATCTGGCGCCCCATTTGGGATTCATTACCCTACACGTGAGCCTGCCGGTGCTGGCCCTCTTACAAGGCTGGGGTCAGCCCCGGCTGATTTTCTTCAATTCCATATTTTCCGCGGTTATCATCTGGATCCTGGGCGACCTGGTGTTGGCGGTCATGACCAGACCCAGTTGGCGCCCGGCCATGGACCCGAGGCGGATTTATGGGTAATCATTCCTATGGCTTGATCCTGCTGCTGCTCCTGGGTTGCCTGGGGATAATTTTCTCTATCGCCTGGAAGCGGGCAAGGCTCCGCTGGCTGATTTGGCTTGTGCCGGTGCTCTTCATCGGGGCGATCTTCTGTCTCGCCTGGAGTCAGGATCATGACTTCTGGCGCTCCACCCACTCCTTATACGAGGCGGCCCAGGAAGCCGCGGGGCGCGGCGACCAGGCCCGGGCCCTGGAACTGGCCCGGAAGGCCTGGGCCCGGGAGCCGAATAATTCCGAGTACGGCATTTTTTTGGGCCGGGTTTATCTCGATGCCGGCCAGGTCAAGGCGGCCCTGGAGATTTCCCGCCAGATGATGGAGCGCAACCCGGGGGCCGGCGCCTTAATCATTCATGCCCAGGCCCTGGAGCGGCTGGGGGAGCCCAAGGAGGCTCTGGAGGCCCTGGCCTGGTATCTCCAGCACCAGCCCGATGATCGGGGTGTCCTGGCCACCGCGGCCGGGATAGCCGCCAGCCATGAGGAGGATTATCCCCTGGCGGCCACGTACTATCGGCAGCTCTACCGGTTGGACCACGACCCCAAGGTGCGTCAGGCGCTGGTGAAACTGCTGGCGTCCCTGGATCGGTTTCAGGAAGCCATTCCCCTCCAGGAAGAGGAAGTGGCCGAGTTTCCCGATGACCAGGAGGCCCTCCACTTCCTGGCCCTGTTGCATTATTGGGAGCGGGATTACCAGGCCGCCAGTGATATTTACCAGCGCCTGCTGGAAAAGAGCGCCGCCAATGCCGGGCTGCGCCTGGAGGCGGCCAAAGCCGCGGATGCCGCGCACGATCGCGACCGGGCCCTGGCGCAATATCTCTGGCTCTATGCCCGGCATCGGGGTCAGAAGGAATACGCCGTGGCCCTGGCCCGGCTCTGGGCCCAAAAGGGGGACCATGCGGCAGCCGCGGGGGTCCTGGGCCCGTTAATGCGCCAGCACCCCGACCTCGACTTGCGGCGCTGGTATGCCCTGGAACTGCTGCTCATCGGCGATTTCGGCCAGGCCCAAAGACAATACCACCTGGCCTGGGAAGACGGGGATACCAATCAGGAGACGATCATCAACCTGGCCCGCCTCTATGCCCGGAAGCACCGCTTCTCCCGGGCCGCGGGCATGTGGGATGAAGCCGGACGCCGGCAGCTCATCAAGGGCGAATTGCGCTGGGAAGCCGCGGTCACCTATTCCTATGCCCGCCGCTATCAGGATGCCCTGCAAATCATAGCGCCGCTGCGCCAACAGCACTCCAAGGATGCCAAGCTCCTGTTATTTTCCGGGCAACTCCAGTTCTACCAGAAGCACTGGGGCCAGGCGGCGCACTATTTTACCGCCTACCTAAAACAGAACCCCGGGGACGTCGAGGTCAGGCGGCAACTGGCCGAAGTCTTGTCTTTTGAGCCCGGCACCCGCCAGGCGGCTCTCAAACAATACGCCGAAGTCCTGAAAATCAAGGATGACGTCAATCTGCGGCTGCGGCGCATCAGTCTCCTGTTGCAAGACCGGCGCTGGGAGCAGGCCGCCCGGGAATTGCAGGAATGCCCGACTCCGGCCGATCCGCGTCTCCTCCGGGAGCAGGCCCATCTCTACCTCTGGCTGGGCAACCTGCCGGAAGCCCTAAAAAACTATAACCTGTTCCTGAAGAAGGCCCCTGAGGATCGGCTCGCCCGCCTGGAGAAGGCCCGGGTCCTGACTTACCTGGGGCAGGGGGCGGAAGCCCTGGAACTCCTGAACCGCCTGCGGATGGAACAACCCAAGGACCCGGTGGTGCGGGTGGCGGCCATCGAAGCCTACCTCGCCATCCGGGATTATCCCAAGGCCCTGGCCCTGGCCCGGAAGGAACTGGAACCCTTGCCCGACCTGAGCCTGGAGGCCCGGGCCCTGGTGGCCCGGTGCTACGCCCATTCGGCGGCGCCACGCGATCTGTACCGGGCCGTGGATTTACTCATCGTCAATCTCTGGAAGAACCGCTACCACCAGCCCTCTCTCCTCATTATGGCCTACCTGTTACCCCGGCTGCCCCGCTATGAGGACTTGAACCGGGTGATGTATCGCCTGCCCGGCATCCGGGTGGGCAGTCCGGAACAGGCCACGGCCCTGGCCTATTTTGGCGGCCAGTTGGGGCGCCAGGGAGGCAAGCTCAATTATCTGCTCCACGTGCTCCGGGAGTATCGGCGTCACCGGCGGCCGCGCAGCCCCGGCGAACTCCTGGCCCTGGCCGGGCTGGCCATGGAGTTGGACAACCGCCCGGCGGCGGTAGGATACTACAAGCTGGCCTTGAGGCTGAGGCCCCAGGATAAATCCATCGCCAAACTCCTCCTGCAATGCCAGATGGCCTCGAAGAATTTCGGCCAGGCCCTGAAGCTCATGGGGCAGGAGCAGGACAACCCTGCCGCCCCCCTGGAGATGGCCCGGGTTTATCTCATGCGGCGCCAATATGAAGGCGTCAAGGCCGCGGTGGCCAAAATTCCGGCGAACTCTCCGGATTACGTCCAGGGGCGGCTCCTCCTGGTCCGGGCCAACCGCGGGGAACAGCGCTATCCGGAGGCGCTGGGCGCCCTGACCCCACTGGAGGGCAAGATTCCGCCGGCGGACTTCCTCATGGAAAAGGCCCGGACCCTGGAAGCCATGGGGGATAAAGGCGCCGCCACCCTCTACCAGGAGATTATCGACCTTACACCCGGCTCCCAGACGGCAAAGGTGGCCCGGGCCCGGCAAGCCCGCTCCCGGGGCAATTTGGGGGCAGCCTATAAGGATTTTGCCGCGGCCCTCACCACCGCCCCCCAGGACGTCGAGTTGCTCAATGAACTGGAGGATGTCCGCCAGCAGATGCGGCCCCAGATGGCCTCCCGGGGCTTTCCCCACGCCCGGGGCGAGCGCCGCCCCGAAGAGGCCCAACGCCCTTACCAGTTTTCCCGCTTTGACCGGGAGCCGGGGGGGCTGGGCCTCAGCAATTATCTGCCCAGCCTGGTCTCCGATGTGCTGCCCATAGTCCAACCCGAGTCCCTCTACCTCAGCGACAGCAATAAGCTCCATGGCGTCATCTTCCGGATCGGCGGCGGCTTCTGGATCACCAAGGTGCTGCCGGCCCAACTGGGAGTGGAATACCGGGAATACAATCAGAATAACCAGAACGTCAAGTATGGTCAGCTTAATCTGGGGTTGGACCCGGTATATTCTCAAGGGACCAATGCCGCCAGCCGCCTGCGCCGGGCCGAAGTCAACCTGGGCCTGGGGCCCCTGGCGGTGGCCGACCGCCTGAAGCTCAGCGGCGAAATCATTTTGCGGCGGTATTGGAAGCGGGATGA
>CAYNMI010000239.1:0-4180 GCA_964398095.1 uncultured Desulfobacca sp. | reverse complement strand
GAAAGCCAAGGATTTTTATGAGAATGTGCTGCGGTCCCTTGCCGGGGCGGGTTGGGGGCCTTATTTTTAGGACAGAGCCCTGTGCCGGGGCCGGGCGGAGAAGTCCGCCCTATTCCATCGCAAGGAGTGACGGTCATGAAACACACCCTCGACGAGTTAAAGGCCAAAATTCACCTCATGTACCCCGGTATCGACAAATACGGCGTGCACTCCTCCCTCACCTTTGACAAGGGGAAAAATACCTACGTCCTGGAGTTGAAGAAAGATGCCCATCACCTGTCCACGTACATCGACAAGGTGGACGCGGACAAATGCATGGACAACATCGAGTGCATCCACCTGGGGGTGCAGATCGGACAATTTTTGGAAAACTTCAAAAAGGTATGATAATAAGATATAGTTAAGCATAAGTAAGTTTCGGTGGAACCGGTTTGAGAAGTCAGGCGCGTCGGCGGGGAGGTCGGCTCGGCTTTAAGACGGACGGCGGGGTGAAGGGAGAGAAGCAGGCGGCTGAGCCTTGCCCTTATTCCCCGAACCCCCCGGAGCCATTTCATCCCCCAGCGGTCATAAACGGATAAACTTTTGGGACGCACCCCTGGGCGCGCCTACCAGGCAGGACCCGGAGGTCCCCGCCTCCGGGCATCGGCTTTGACCGGCAGGCGGGATTACGCCACGGCGGCGGAGCAACAAGGCAGCCATGAAGTTTTTTAAGGAACCTAACCCCAACCGGCTGGAAAAATACCATCAGCGGCGGCGCTGGGCCCGGCGTTTGACCTGGGCCCTGTACAGCCTGGTATTTCTGGGCCTGTTGGGCGCGGCCGGGGCCGGGGTGTTTATTTACTACCATTTTCTCCGGGACCTCCCCGATTTTACCGAGATCAAGACGTTTCGGCCCCCGGTGATCACCCAGGTCTTCGCCCGGGACGGCCAGCGCATCGGCGAGTTCTATTCGCAGCGACGGATCGAGGTGCCTTACAGCCGCCTGCCCCGACACCTGGTCCTGGCCTTTGTGGCCGCGGAAGACGCCCGCTTTTTCGACCACCCGGGGGTGGACATCACCGGCATCGTCCGGGCCTTTTTCCGCAACCTGGAGGCCGGCGAAGTGGTCCAGGGCGGCAGCACCATCACCCAACAGGTGGTGAAGCGCATCCTCCTGACGCCGGAGAAGAGCTTCGCCCGGAAAATCCGGGAGGCGGTGCTGGCCTACCGCATCGACCACTACATGACCAAGGAGGAGATCATCACCCTCTACCTGAACAATATTTTCCTGGGTCATGGGGCTTATGGGGTGGAGGCCGCATCCGAGGAGTACTTTTCTAAACACGTGGAAGACCTGAATCTGGCGGAGGCGAGCATCCTGGCGGGTCTCCCCAAGGCCCCCAGCCGCTATGATCCTTATCTCCACCCCCGGCGGGCCAAGGATCGCCAGGCTTACGTGCTCCGGCGCATGTACGAGGTGGGGTTCATCACCAAGGCGCAGGAAGAGGCCGCCTATCAGCAGCCCCTCACCCTCAAGCCCTACCGGCCGGAATGGCTCAAGGACTGCGGCTACTTCACCGAGCAGGTGCGGAACCTGCTGGAAAATCGTTTCGGCCGGGAAACGGTTTACAATATGGGGCTGCGGGTCTACACCACCGCGGATGTACACCTCCATCAGGTGGCGCACGAGGCCATCCTGCAAGGTATCAACGGGCTGATCAAGCGCAACGGCTACCGGGGGCCGCTCAGGTACGTCCGGGGCAAGGAAATGACCGCCTTCCAGGCGCGCCAGGTGAAGTATTACCATAAATACCCGCCGCGCAAGGGTCTGGCGGTAACCGCCCTGGTGGTGAGCCCGCCGGGACGGCGTCATCATGGCCATGGCGCCAAGGGCGGGTATTTTCGCCTGGGGGACCAGTGGGGCGTCTTGAAAGATGTCGAGGGCAAGCCCCGGGGCATCATGACGGTGTCCTCCCTGAGGCCGGGAGATGTGGTCCAGGTGCGCCTGGTGGGCCGGGACCGCCAGGGCAAGTGGACGGGGGAACTGATCGCCGCACCCATGGTCCAGGCGGCGCTGGTCTCCATGGAATTGAAGACCGGCAAAGTCCGGGTGCTCATGGGAGGCAAGGATTTCGGGGACAGCTCCTTCGACCGGGCTACCCAGGCCCAGAGGCAGCCGGGTTCGGCCTTCAAGCCCATTCTGTACGCTGCTGCCATCCAGAAGGGCTACCGCCCGGATTCCATCTTACAGGACTCCCCCCTCTCCTTGCCCGGCGGCCGGCGCGGCCAGTTGTGGTCGCCCCAGAATTACGACCACCGTTTTTACGGACCCATCCCCCTGGCCTACGCCCTGGCTCATTCCCGCAACGTGCCCGCGGTGCGGCTGATGATGGCCATCGGGATTCCGGCCACGGTGCGCATGGCCAAGACCCTGGGAATCACCACCCCCATCTTTCCTAATTATGCTTCAGCCCTGGGGGCTTCCGATGTCACTTTGATGCAACTGACCCGGGCCTACTCCGCCTTTCCCAATGACGGCAAGTTGATCGACCCCATTTTTATCAACCGGATCGAGGATCGGGACGGCCGGATCCTGGTAGAAAACCGGCCCCAGGGCCAACAGGTGATCAGTCCGCAGGTGGCGGAGATCATGACCCGCCTCTTGGAGGGCGTGGTGCAGCGGGGCACCGCTACCCGGGTCCAGGTCCTGGGGCGGCCCATGGGCGGCAAGACCGGCACTACCAACAAAACCCGGGATGCCTGGTTCATTGGCTTCACGCCGTCCTTGATTACCGGAACCTGGGTAGGCATGGATGACGAACACAGCCTGGGCCCCAAGGAAACCGGCTCCCAGGCCGCGGCCCCCATCTTTATCGCTTACATGAAAGAGGCCCTGAAAGGCACCCCGGTGGAGCAATTCCAGGCGGGTTCCGGCACGGTGCTGGCCGAGTCGGGGAGTGGCGAGGCCGCGGGCGCCGATGATGAAGCCGCGTCCCACCCCGATGAGAACTTCTATCCTGATGATCAGGGATTGAAGCAAGCAGCCCCGACCCCTCAGGCCTCCAGCCAACAATTTTTCAAGAATGACCTGGATGACTAGGCGCGGTGGGGGCGACCGAGTTTGGCCGGGCCGCAAGTGGGAAACTTGAGTCCGGTTTAAGGAGGTAGGCCACCGCCTCCCAGGGGATGGGGTAATCATCCCCGACCCGCGGAGACGCGACCACCCTCAACCAGGCAAAATCACCTCAGGGCCAGAGGAGGGCCTGCTCGGTCACGCCCTTATCTGCCCCCCGATTATAAGGAGCATCTATGCGAGAGATCGAGGTGACGCAGGTCACCCAGGCCGTGAAAGCCGCGGCCATTGCCGCCAATTATGAACCCGGGGCCGACCTTTTGGCCGCCCTGGCCCGGGGGGCTGAGCTAGAGACATCCCCCAGCGGCAAAGAAATCTTCCGGCAATTGCTGGAAAACGCCCGGATCGCCCGGGAGGAGCGCATCCCCATGTGCCAGGATTGCGGCCTGGCCGTGATCTTTGCCGAAATTGGCCAGGACGTCCACCTCGTGGGCGGGGATTTTACAGCAGCAATTAACGAAGGCATCCGCCAGGGTTACGTTGAGGGGCATCTGAGAAAATCCCTGTGCCATCCCCTCACCCGGGCCAATACCGGAGATAACACCCCGGCCGTGATCCATGCCGAGATTGTGCCGGGAGACCGCCTCAAACTCACGGTGGTCCCCAAAGGCGGGGGCAGCGAGAACATGAGCCGCCTCTATATGCTGAAACCGGCAGAGGGCCTATCGGGCCTCAAAACGCACGTGTTGCTCACCGTGGAGGAAGCCGGCCCCAACCCCTGTCCCCCCATCATCGTGGGGGTGGGTATTGGGGGCACCTTTGAGCGGGCCGCCCTGCTGGCCAAAAAGTCTTTGCTGCGCGAGCTGGGGCAACCCAACCCCGATCCGGAAGTGGCGGAGATTGAGCGGGAGCTCTTGGAAGAGGTCAACCATCTGGGCATCGGGCCCCAGGGGCTGGGCGGCCGGATCACCGCCATGGCGGTGCATATTTTGATGCAGCCCTGCCACATCGCCTCGCTGCCGGTGGCCGTCAACATTCAATGTCACGCTTCCCGCCATCAGGAAGTGGTGCTTTAATAGGTGGAGCATGGTTAAAACAGTGCAACTTACCCCTCCCTTAAGCGATCAG
>CAYNMI010000238.1:0-4197 GCA_964398095.1 uncultured Desulfobacca sp. | reverse complement strand
TCTGCAAGGAGTATCTCATGCCCAAAGCCATGCTCGTGGTCATGGACGGTCTGGGCGACCGGCCCGTCCGGGAACTGGGGGGCCTCACCCCTCTGGAGGCGGCGCACACCCCCCATCTGGATGGACTGGCGGCCCGGGGCGTCACCGGGGTCATGAACGCCCTGGGGGTGGGGCTGCGGCCCGGCAGCGACACCAGTCACCTGGCCATTTTAGGCTATGACATTGAGCGCTATTACACCGGCCGCGGCACCATCGAGGTCGCGGGACTGGGCATGGACCTGGAGGCGGGCGACGTGGCCCTCCGGGGCAATCTGGGCACGGTGGACGACCACCTCACCGTGGTGGACCGCCGGGCCGGACGCATCACCGACACCGGCCCCTTTGTCAAGGACCTGGACGGCCTCACCTTTGAAGGCGTCACCCTGAAGGTGCGTCCCGGCACCGGCCACCGGGCCGGCGTCATCCTGAGAGGACCGGGGCTGAGCTTCAAGATCAGCGACAACGATCCCCACGAAGTCGGGGTCAAGGTCCACGAAGTCCATCCCCTGGATGACTCCCCGGAAGCCGCGTTCACCGCCCAAGTTTTGAATCATTTCCTGGCCGAAGCCCACCGCATCCTGAGCCGGAATCCCCTCAACCAGGAGCGCATCGCCGCGGGCAAACCCCCCGCCAATTATCTGTTAGGGCGGGGCGCCGGCTATTATAAAAAGATTGAGCCGTTCCCGGCGCGCTACGGCCTCAAGGCCTGCACCATCGCCGGCGGCGGCCTCTACAAGGGCGTCGGCGCCTTCACCGGCATGGACGTGATCCCGGTCCCCGGCGCCACGGGACTCCCCAATACCGACATCGAGGCCAAGTTCCGGGCGGGGATTACCGCCCTGGCCGGGGCTTACGACTTCGCCTTCGTCCATATCAAGGCCGCGGACACCTTCGGGGAGGACGGCGATTATCTGGGCAAGATGAACTTCATCAACAAGATCGACCTGGCCTTCGCACTCCTCCTGGACGCCCCGCACCTTCTGGCGGTGACCGCGGACCACTCCACCCCTTGTATCTTGAAGAAACACTCCGGGGACCCGGTGCCCCTCATGATGGTGGGGGACGGCCTGGTGCGCCCCGACGACGTGTCGGCCTTCGGCGAACGCGCCTGCGCCCGGGGCGCCATGGGCCGCCTCACCGGCCTCCAGGTCATGCCGGAGATCATCAATCTGCTGGGCCTGGCGAAGTTGATTGGGGATTGATTGGTTGAGGCTCGACCCAGGAGGTAACCCATGCCCGTTTATCTCATCATCGATGTTACCATTCTGGATCCGGAAGTTTATGGCGAATATGTGGAGCAGGTGCAGCCGGTGGTGGAACGGTATGGCGGGCGCTACCTGGTGCGAGGCGGCGGGGTGACGCCCTTGTCGGGCGATTGGCATCCCGAAGGGTTAATTGTGGTCGAATTTGACGGAATCGAACCGATACAGGATTTTTTGGGCTCGCCGGAATATCTGGCCCTGGTCCCTTTGAGGAAACAGTCCACGAGCTCCCGGTCTATAATCGTCGAAGGTTCTGCCCCCTAAAGAATCCCTTGCCCCCCTCGGAGTAACGTCAGCTTTTCTTTGTCCTTTTCCCGCGTCCCCGGCGCATTTTTTAGTATAATAGCGCCGTGGATTTCCTCACCTTCGTCCAGCAACTCATCAACGGCCTGTCGTTGGGCAGTCTCTACGCCCTCATCGCCATCGGCTACACCCTGGTCTACGGCATCCTCCGGCTCATCAACTTCGCCCACGGCGACCTGATGATGGTGGCGGCCTATATCGCGGTCATGGGGGTGGGGCTCTTTGCCTGGCCCTGGCTGCTGGCCTTCGGCCTGGCCGTGGGGCTCACCGGCCTCATGGGGGTGTTGCTGGAGCGGGGCGCCTACCGGCCCCTGCGCCGGGCCCCCCGGATTTCGCTGTTGATTTCGGCCATCGCCGCCTCCTTTTTGCTGGAAAACCTGGCCCTGGTTATCGCCGGCGGCCGGGCCAAGCCCTTTCCGGTGCCCCGGTGCTTCGCCGGGACTTTTGTCTGGGGCGGCCTCTACATCCCCCGCCTCAGTCTTATCATCCCCGTGGTCACCGCGGTGCTCCTGGTGGGGATGTTCTTCATCATCTTCCACACCGCGGTGGGGCGGGCCATGCGGGCCATCGCCCGTGACCTGGAAACCGTCAGCCTCATGGGCATTAACATTAACCGGATCATCGCCTTCACCTTTCTCATGGGGTCTCTCCTGGCCGGGGCCGGGGGGCTCCTGTGGGCCATGAAGTATCCCCAGGTGAATCCCTTCATGGGCATCATGCCGGGGCTCAAGGCCTTCATCGCCGCGGTCCTGGGGGGCATCGGCAACGTCACCGGCGCGGTCCTGGGAGGGCTGCTCCTGGGTCTCCTGGAAGTCATGATCGTGGCCTTCTTCCCGGCCTGGGCCGGTTACCGGGACGCGGTGGCCTTCACCCTGCTCATCGTGCTCCTGCTGGTCAGGCCCACGGGCCTGCTGGGGGAGGCCTTGAGTGAGCAGTAAGCAGTGAGCAGTAAGCAGTTAGGGGGCAGGGAGTAGCGGTCGATTCAAAGCATTTTCAGGCAGTTGCTGACAATTAAGAGCTAACCGCTCACTGCTACACCGAAGGAGTTGGATATTCGCACCCGCTACCTCAACTTGGGCGCCCTGGTCCTGCTGTTCCTGTGCCTGTGGGGGGCGGAGCACTGGGCCAATGAGTATCAGGTTCGGCTGCTCAACAACGTGGCCATTTTCATCACGTTGGCGGTGGCCTATAACCTGGTCAACGGGGTCTGCGGCCAGTTGCACCTGGGGCCCAACGCCTTCATCACCCTGGGGGCCTACACCGCGGCGCTGTTGACCATGACCCCGGCGGAAAAGACCCTGAATTTCATCATCACCCCCCTGTACTGGCCCCTGAGCCAGATCGCCCTGCCGTTTCCCCTGGCCCTGCTGGCGGGGGGGCTGGTGGCCGCGGCCTTCGGCCTGGTCACCGGCTTTCCGGTCTTTCGGGTGCGGGGGGATTACCTGGCCATCGTCACCCTGGGCTTCGGCGAGGTGGTGCGGGTCCTGGCCAACAACTTCCAGGGCCTCACCAACGGCCCTCTGGGCCTCAAGGGGCTTTACCCCTACACCAACCTCTGGTGGTCCTGGGGGGTGGCGGCAGCCGCGGTGGCGGTGATCGTCTCTCTGGTCAACTCCAGCTACGGCCGGGCCATGCAGGCCATCCGGGAAGACGAGGCCGCGGCCAAAGCTTCAGGGATCAACACCTTTCGCCACCTCCTGGGCGCTTATATCCTCAGCGCCTTTTTCTTCGGGGTGGGCGGGGGGCTTTTGGCCCACCTCATCACCACCATTTCGCCCTCGCTGTTTACCTTTTTCCTCACCTTTAATCTCTTGATTATCATCGTGGTGGGGGGCCTGGGATCCACCACCGGGGCGATTTTGGCCGCGGCCGGCTTCACCCTGGCGGGGGAGTGGCTGCGGGTGGTGGAAGAACCCGCCACCCTCTTCGGGCACACCATCCCGGGCATCCCGGGGATGCGCATGGTAATCGTGTCCCTGGCGCTGCTCCTGGTGATCCTCTACTGCCGCCGGGGCCTCCTGGGCCAGCGGGAGTTTTCCTGGGAGGGCCTGGCCTCCCTGCTGAAGAGAGTGTGGTCCACTTTTCTGAGAGGGCTCAGACCGGCCGGGCCCGGCTAAGGTGTTGGTTTTTCATTATAACTGAATAAAACAAGGAAACTCATAAGGAAACTTCTTGACTTTTTCAGGCCTAGCGATAATGATATTTACCAACTGAATAGTCATATCTGCCATGAGGCGGGGACGGAAAGCCGCTGGTCTCTTTACGGAGGGGAAGTTAGCCGGGTTGCCAGGCGGCAGACCGGTTTTTTCTTTCTTGCTGGTTAAACTTGCCGCCGGACAAACGGGACCGGGGCTTAACCCGGGAGCAGGGGATAATGCCGACAAGATCAAAGATCGCTCTAGTAGTGCTGTTGATCCTGGGAGTCGCGGCTTTGCCGGGGCCGGCCGGGGCCTTTCCGGCTGCGGCTCACGAGCTCCGCCCTTGCGCTCGACGGCCTCCAACTGGCCGTGCAACCGGTCCAACGCCTGGCGTAACTCTTTGGCCTCTCGGCTATCCTGGTCTTGCGCACAAAAATAAGAGCAGCGGGGGGCAG
>CAYNMI010000237.1:0-4198 GCA_964398095.1 uncultured Desulfobacca sp. | reverse complement strand
CCCGGGGGTTGACGCGATCCAGGCGAACCAGGACGGTGTCTCCCGGGGACAGCCTCACGGTGGCCGGAGCCGCCATAAAGAGCTCTATCAGGATATCGGGGAGGATGAGGCGGTAGCGGTGGGGCAGGCTCTCCAGCACCAGGGCTTCCAGCTTCTGGCCGACCTGGGACGCCAGGTGCTTCAGAAGCCAGTAGCGGAGACGCCGGGTCTTGAGTTGCCCGGCTCGCCGCATGGCCGGCTCGATGGTGACCAGGATCTGCTCCAGTTCCTCGGGCCGATAAATCGGCGGCTGGCCGCTCACCACCGCCAGGAGCTGCCGGTGGATCACCAGGTCCAGATAGCGGCGGATGGGAGAGGTGGCAAAGGTATAGTAGGGGAGCCCCAGTCCCCAGTGGGGCGACGGGGTAAGGTCCATCACCACCCGGCTCAGGCGGCGCCGGTCCTGCCAGAGTTCCAGGAGGGTCTTGTCCGAGGTGGGTTTGATGGGCTCCCGGGGTTCAGGCTGGCCGCGGTAAATGGCGGCAATTCCTTGATCCGCCAGGAACTGGGCCGCCAGGGAATTGGCCAGCACCATGGGCTCGGCCACCAGTTGGCGGCTGGCGGTCTCCTGGTCTTCCACGATAACCTGGACATCACCCTGAGGGGTGAAGGTGACCCAGACCTCCGGCAACTTGAGCTCATGGCCGCCCCGGGCCAGCCGCCGTTCCTTGAGGCGGCGGCTCAAACGGGACAGGGTGGTGAGCTGCTGGTCCTGGGTCAACAGATCGTCCACTTCATGGTAAGTCAGGCGGCGCCGGACCCGAATGCGGCTGGGGACGATCACCCAGTCCTGGATTTCGGCGTCGCCGGTCAGGGTCACCAGAAAGCTCAGGGCCAGGCGTTCCTGGTGGGCCAGCAGGCTCACGGTGTCTTCGGAGAGCTCCTCCGGCAGCATGGGCAGCCGCTGCTCCGGCAGGTAGACGGATGTAGCCCGTTCCTGAGCCTCCAGATCCAGGGGGGTCCGGGGCAGGACCTGGGCTGAGACGTCAGCAATGTGAATCCCCAGGCGCCAGCCCTCCGGCACTGCTTCCAGACTCAGGGCGTCGTCAAAGTCCCGGGTGCGCTCCCCGTCAATGGTCATTACCTCCAAATGGGTCAGGTCCTGCCGCCGGGCCGCATAAAGATCCGGGGGCGGCGTCTGGGCCAGATGGCGGGACAGTTTCAGGGCCTCCGGGGAAAATTCCAGGGGGACCTCCAGGCGATAGAGGTCCAGGTCTTCATCCTCTTGGAAGACTCCCAGCCGCACCAGCAGACGGAAAGGGGCTTCCGCCGGATTAAGCCGGGCCTGGTCCAGAAAGGCCTTGCCCTGGTCGTAATCAGGGGCCTCAGCCCCCCACACCGCCATCCGGCGCAACAGGTCCACGACCCGGTCTTTCCAGGGCCCGGCCGCCGCCGCCTGCCCTTCCCAGACTTTTCCCAGCCAGGCGGCGATCTCCCCAAGCTCCCGGAGGCGCTCCAACTCCCGGAAATACTGTTCTTTCAGTTGTTCCACCACTTCCGGCGGATTGGGGATGGCCAGGTTATCTTTCTGCTTGAAGAGAAACCGGTCCTCCCGGAGGCTCCGGCCGGTGGCGGCCACCTGGTCCGGGGCGCTCTGGCCAAACCACAGGTCCGCCAGCTCGGGCACCGACACGGCCTGATCCTCGGAAGCCAAGAGTTCCCACAAATCTTCCAGGTTGATGCCGTCCTTTAAATGCTCTCGCTTTCTGGCGGTGTCTTCCAACTCACGCAACAACTCCTGGCGGGACAGACCGCCCACGGGGAGGCGGGGGCCTACGTGGATGACCCGCTTAGGCGCCAGGGTCATCTCCCGGCTGGCCTGGGTCAGCACATGGGCCCGCTCCCCTTTCATTTCCAGGACGATGCCGCAGAAAATCCGCTTTTCTTCGTAGAATTCAATAATATCGCCAGTTTCCATGGTGGCCCAAAAGTAACAAAATCCCCGGAAATGTCAAGGAAGGGCTGGGACCGGTTTTCAGTCTGCGGTTTTCAGTTTTCGGCTAATAAATAATCCTCTTAGGTCCTTGGCATTACCTTGAGGTCAATTTATGAGATAAAATTTCTTTATATATCGGTTAATTTAGGCAAAAATAGCTGAGACCAGTACTGGTGAAGCGTTTCACAATAAATTGGACATAAAATCAGGGGCGGAGCACCGGACCTGGGAGGTAAAGTCCCCCTTTGAAAAAGGGGGATTTAGGGGGATTTCAAATGCTTATAAAAATCCCCCCTGCCCCCCTCTAGGAAAGGGGGGTAAAAACCCTTGTTTCCAGTGGCACCCTAATATTGAAACACACCACTAGTGCGGCCAGGTTATCGCCGTACCCGGCTACCGCTGGAAACCCCTAAGGGAAAATTGACAAGCCGTTATGCGCCTCGCGATCATTGCCGATATCCACAGCAATTTTGAAGCCCTGGAACGCGTGTTGCGTCAGATCGACCGGGAGGAGGTGGAGGCCATTTTGAATCTGGGGGACCTGGCAGGCTACAATGCCAGCCCCAATGAGTGCCTGGAGTTGCTCCAGAGCCGCACCGTCTGGAGTCTGGCGGGGAACCATGACCTGGCTATGCTCGATCCGGAGCGGGCCCAAAGTTTTAATATCATCGCCTATGAGGCCCTGAGGTGGTGCCGGGAGCAGGTCCGCCCGGAATTCCTGGAATTTCTGCACGGCCTGCCTCTGCTGCGGGAGCAGCCGGGCTCGTTTCTGGCCTGCCACGGCACCCCCGCCAACCCCGATTCCTATATCGCGTATCATTTCCAGGGCAAAGGCGTCCTCAAATACCTACGCAATCGCACCGATCTCCGGGTGTGCTTTTTTGGCCACACCCACCGGCGGGCTCTGTGGTACCGGGATATTCGGGGCAAGGTCGCCCTGCACCAGATTTCCCCCTCCAAGATGTGGCTCTCCCCGGAGGATCATTATCTCATCAACCCCGGCAGCGTGGGCCAGCCCCGGGACGGCAACCCGGAAGCGGCCTACGCCATCTTTGACGACGCGGAATTTTCCATCCATTTCAAGTCGGTCTCTTATGATATTGCCGGGGCCCAACGCCGCATCCTGGCCGCCGGGCTGCCCCCTTATTTGGCGGAGCGCCTGGCCCAGGGGACTTAGGGGGAAACAGGAAGCAGTGAGTGGTTAGTGGTTAGCGGTTAGCGGTTAGTTTTTGGTTTTTGGCTGATGGCCCTTACAGCAAAGGGGGACAAGATGGCGGCTTACCAGAAAGAGGGGGTCCTGAAAGACGGCTCCCGGGTAATTTTGCGGCCCTTGGTAAAGGAAGACCGGGAGATGCTGCTGCAATTCTTCCAGGGTCTCGATGCCAAGGCCTTGAGCTTCCTGCGCAATGACGTGCGGGACCCGGCCGTGATCGATCACTGGGTGAACCACATCAACTATCACCGGGTCTTTCCCCTGGTGGCGGAAGTCGACGGCCGGATCGTCGGGGACATCACCCTCCACATGCGCCGGGTGGGGTGGAAACGCCACCTGGGCAATGTGCGGGTGGTGGTGGCCAAAGACTACCAGGGCCGGGGCCTGGGCACCCTGTTGATCAATGAGATCGTCGAACTGGCCGGAGAATTCGGGCTGGAAAAGCTGGTGGCCGAGATTCACCTCCAGGCCCTGGGAGCTTTTTCCGCCTTTAAGCAGGCGGGGTTTTCCGTGAAGGCGGTGTTCGAAGACCTGGTCAAAGACCCGGCCGGCAAGAACAGCGATCTGGTGGTCATGGTCTGCGACGTCCAGGCCCGGGATAAATAAGCGGGGAAAAGGGAAAGAGGCGAAAAGGGGGGAGAGGATTGCCCACCTTGGCCTCAAGGGTAATGGCCCAGGTTTGACCAGACACCCCCCCATCAGGGCATAATATCATCGGACAAAAAAACAATTCTGGCAATCCCCCCGCAAGAGGTCAACTGCGCTATTCAAAGGCTCTCTGCCAGATTTTTTGGGCAGGTTGATCAGGGAACATGTAGGGGCCAGCGAAGGAAGGACCGGAGTTGCCTCGGGAAAAATCTTGCAGATGATATTCACATTGTATAAATAAATTGTAGGCGATAACAAATTGAGCGCTCTTGGTCTCGCCGGACTCAGACTAGATGGTTCATTGTTAAAGGAGTTGACATCATTATGAGTACATTCAGGATACCGTACGGAAACAGCACCAT
>CAYNMI010000236.1:0-4233 GCA_964398095.1 uncultured Desulfobacca sp. | reverse complement strand
TTTAAGAAAGGGGGGAAAAGACCCGCTTTGCCGGGGTCGCTTTAATTCTGAAACATACCACTAGCGGCTGGATTTCCCCGGCCGCCCCGGCGTCATGCGGCCCGGCTGCCCGCCGGTCCGGAATCGGCGGTGCCGTTATGGATCACGCCGGACTGGTATAGCTCAAAAGTCCACCTATTGCCGGTTGGATATGGTCATGGTGGTGGTCACGTCCTTCATCCTGAGCGCCGACCGAAACTGGACCGCCACCCCGTAGGCGGTGGAATCCGCGGCCGGGGGGTCAATGCGCCGGACCAGCCCCTGAGCCCGGAAATGGGTCAGTTCGCACCGCGTCTGGTTGTCGGGCATCAGAAAAAAAGAGAAATCCCGGACATGACCCAGTTGCACGGGCAGCGGCGGCTCCGCCCGGAAGAAAACCCCCCCATAACTGATATCTTTCAAAATCCCTTGACCGTTTTGAGATGCGTGGGTGTCCGGCTGCTCCACGACAAACCGGATGGGCAGGTGTAGGTAAAGCCGCGGATGGCGCCGCTGTTCCAAGGCAACTCCCCTCACCCGCGGCGCGGTCGGTGCCCGGTAATGCCCCCGTCGGATACGCACCCCGCAATCTCAACG
The DNA here is from genome assembly GCA_964398095.1 of uncultured Desulfobacca sp. Taxonomy (GTDB): domain Bacteria; phylum Desulfobacterota; class Desulfobaccia; order Desulfobaccales; family 0-14-0-80-60-11; genus 0-14-0-80-60-11. The sequence goes on along the minus strand of CAYNMI010000236.1, from coordinate 3,618 downwards.
GTGGTCCAACCCACCCCGCGCCAGGACGGAATTTTATGCAGATATGCATGTCTATCGGCAGAACCTCCGGGCAACTTAAAAGGTTTTCTCTGACTTTCATGAGCCGCCGCCGAGCCTCCAGATTGCTCCCGGCCCCGGCTTAATTATCCGGTGGATTTAGCCACCCTCGGACGGCGCGGTCCGCCCTCACCCGCCTTACCGCTTTGCGGAAGTCTTCCGGCTGCATGTTTCGGGTGAAACACTCCTGGGCTCTCAGGCGCAGCGCCTTCCAGATGACTTGGGCCGACATTTCCTGGACCAGGAGAAAAATTTCCGGATGTCTGGAGGCCGCGGTGGTTCTGGCGATCCATCGGTCCAGGCAGAGGTTGTTGTCCGCATACTCCAGAAGGACCACGTCGGCCCCTGGTGCCGCGGTCAGGGCCGAGAGATCCTCCACGCTTCTCAACTGCCCGGCCCCCGAGGCCTTGACCACTTCCCGCAAGTACTCCCCATTTTCCCGGGTTTGATAGTACACGCTGAACAACACGGTCTTCTCCTTTCACCACCTCATCCGTTGAGCCTCTTGCAAAAAGGCATTTTGTCATCCTGAGCAAAGGATCTCGTATTTTCAATTGGTTATGAGATTCTTCGTTCGCTTCACTCCCTTAGAAAGACAGGCATGGAGATATTTGCAAGAGGCTCCGTTGGGATTACTGCCCGGTTCCCCCTTACGGGGTAACCCGCCTGCCCGGGGGCGACTATTTTTTTGCCTTGCCCCCCAGGAGCCAGCTCCTCATCCCGGGCCCCAGGCGGCGGTTCCACACCATGCAATCAAACAAATCTTTGGCCAGAGAGGGATTCAGGTCCTGGAGGCGTTCGTATTCCTCCCAGGCGCCCCCACTATTACCCACGTCGGCATAAGTGCATCCCAGGGAGAAATGGGCCCTGGCATAATCGGGCTTCAGGGTCAGGGCCCGCCGAAAGGATGCCTCCGCGTCGTCGGATTGTCCCAGCTTGGCGTAAGCTTCCCCCAAGCCGGTGATGGCCTGGTAATAACCCGGCCGGAGACGCATGGCCATCTTATAGGCCACGGCCGCCTCCCGGTAATCCTCCTGCTGGTAATTCAATAAGCCCAGGCCGTAGTAAACCTCGGCCTGGGCCCCCCTCTGGCGAATCAGCCGCTGTAAGATATCCCTGGCCTGGTCATAAAGGCCCAGATTGCCAAACGCCGCCGCCAGGGCCAGGTGGGCCTCCATCACATGGGGCCGCAGGCGCAGGGACTCCTGGATGGACGCCGCCGCTTCCGCATAGCGGCCCAGATTGGCATAAGCCTCACCCCGGCCCAGCAGCGCCACCGGATCTTCCGGTCTCAACTTCAGGGACCGGTCATAGGCCTTGATGGCTGCCTCAAACTTGTTCAGGAGCAGATATGCCGCCCCCAGACCGGCCTCGGCCTGGGCATCATCGGGGTGCAGGCGCAGGACCTGCTCCAGGACGGGGATGGCCTCCTCAGGCCGGCCCCCCAGGATATAGGCCCCTGCCAGGATATTATAGGCTTCAAGGTTGTCGGACTTGAGCACAATCGCCTGGCGCAAGGCCCTCACCGCATCATGGTAGCGCCCCAGCTTGATATAGGCCATGGCCAGACGGCATTGGGCCCGGCCATCTTCCGGGTTCAGGATGGCGATCTGCTTAAAAAGTTTAAGGGCCTGCTCATATCTTCCGGCCTTGAACCGGGCCTCGGCCTCCCCCCACAATTCCTGCGCCAGGGTGTCGGTGGTCAGTTGCGGGGCGGTCTGGGCCATCGGGTTCGGGGACAACTCCCCCGCGGCCATGGCGGGACCGGTGGCCATGAGCGTCAGCATGATCACCGCCAGGACCCATCGTCTCCTCTCACCCGGCATGCCGATATACTCCCGGCCGCGGCCCCATAAGTACCCGGCCCTCCCCCCCGGCCCGGTTTTCCCCCTGGAGATTCCCGCCTCTCTCCGCGTTCCTGCCCTGGCCAATCCCTGGAATCATCATCGGCTTTTTACCGCAACTTGATAAATACGGCGGGAAGCTCCTTAAGACTATTTTTAATTTTTCGATTATTGCGTTTGGTCAGCTACTTATGTTATAATTTATTAAAATAATTTATGAAAGTCAATTACAACCGCCTGAAAGCGAGGGTTTTTGTTCCCTTCCTCGAAGGAAACAATAAAAAGCAACAAGAAGCCGAAAGCCATGCAACAAGCAAATCTGAGATGTGCTTGTCGCGATCACGTTGCTTTGACCGCGGGAACGGTGTTTCATAAAACCCGCCCCCCCTTGCTCAAATGGTTTTGGCTGACTTTATTGATTGGGCGGCAAGAAAACACCATTGCCGGGCTGTCCCGGCAACACCGGCTGGAAATCGAAAACCCTAAGACCAAGGGGGTAGTGGCGCCGACGACTCGGCGGCCCTAACTCTTGCTGAACTCAGGGTATAATCAATTTATTATTTTACTCGGATAACCGATTAACGCTCCATGACTACCTTGTCGATGCATACCTGCAACCCGGCCGGGACCCGAGTCCAGCCGCGCCCTGCCGCAGGTATGGGGCTCCCCCCGGCCTTGATTGACAGGCGCGTCTGGCGGGGAGATTGATGGTAAACGGCCCCTTTACCCTGGCATATCTCGGCCGGATTCTGCCGGTGATTTCCGAGACCTTTGTGGTGCGGGAAATCGTGGCCCTGCGCCGCCTGGGGCTTAGGGTCAAGGTCTTCAGCCTCCATCCTCCGGAAACCGGGGTCTCCCATCCCGAGGCCCCTGATCTGGCCCGGGAGGTGCAAGTCCTCATCCAACCCCGCGATCCCCGGTTCTGGCTGGCCCACCTCTGGTTCGCCTGGCGGTTTCCCGGGCGCTACTTCCCTTGCCTTTACGCTTACGTGCTCACCGCCCCCGAGCCCTGGCGGGCCCGCGGCCGCTGTCTGGCTTACTTTATGGTGGCCCCCTTTGCCGCCTGGCGCCTGCGCCGGGCCGGTATCCGGCATCTCCACGCCCATTTTGCCAACGCCCCGGCCAGCGTGGCCCTCATGGCCGCCGCCCTGGCCGGCATCTCCTTCAGCTTCACGGCCCACGCCTACGACATCTTCATCGACCGGCTGCTCCTGCCGGCCAAGCTGGCCGCGGCCGCGTTTGTGGCCTGCATCAGTGAGTACAACCGCCGTTACCTGCAAGAACATTATCCCCAGGCCCGGCGGGCCCATCTGGAGGTGGTCCGGAACGGTCTGGATACCGCCAGATTTTGCCCCCACCCCCACCCCCAGGGGACCCCGCCCTGCATCATCGCGGTGGGCCGCCTGGTGGAAACCAAGGGCTTTCATGTCCTGGTGGAGGCCTGCGCCCGGCTGCGCGACCAGGGCCTGCCCTGCGAATGCCTCATCATCGGGGCCGGTCCCGAAGCCGGCCGCCTCCAGCAAATGGTTAATGATTTGGCGGTTGCTGACCGAGTAGTACTGCAGGGGAAAATCCCCCCGGAAGCCATGTTGTCTTATTACCGGCGGGCCGATGTCCTGGCCATGCCTGCCTGTATCCGGAACCAGGATGCCGACGGCATTCCCACCGTGTTGATCGAAGCCATGGCCATGGAAATCCCGGTGGTGGCCACCCGGGT
>CAYNMI010000235.1:0-4258 GCA_964398095.1 uncultured Desulfobacca sp. | reverse complement strand
ATAGCGGCCAGCAATATATCGTCGGCGCCTCTGCGCCTGATTCTCGAACCGGTACCCCGGTTTCGGACTTTATTCTTCAAAATAATAGCGGGACTGCCAACTTGGGGTTCAATATAGATAATGTACTGACCACCGGAGATCTGACCTTTTCCGGTTATTTGGTAGCCGAAGACTACGGAAATTCCTATACCAGCACCGTCCCCCTGCCTTCCACCCTGGTCCTCCTGGGCACCGGTCTGGTGGGCCTGGGGCTGGTGCGCCGGAAGTGGAGCGGTAAAGACTAAGCCGGCTTTAAGCCCGAGAGCGGTTTTTGAGGCAGGGCCCTAGCGGCCCTGCCTTTTTTATGGACTCGCACCCTCCCATATCGGCGTTCTCCCTTTATAATAGAAATATGGAACCGGATAGTTATTACCTGGGGCTGGCCCTGGACCAGGCCCGGATGGGCCTGGCCGCGGGCGAAGTGCCCGTGGGCGCGGTGCTGGTGGACGAGGCCGGCGAGGTCCTGGCCCGGGCCTATAATAGCCCCATCGGCTTAAACGACCCCACGGCCCACGCCGAGATTCTGGCATTGCGGGAAGGGGCGCGGCTCCGGGGGAATTACCGGTTGCCGGGGTTAAGCCTTTATGTTACCATCGAACCTTGCATCATGTGTGTGGGAGCGATGCTGGCGGCCCGGCTGCGGCGGGTGGTGTTCGGCGCCCCGGACCCCAAGGGCGGCGCCTGCGTCTCCCTCTACCGCCTCCCCGAAGATACCCGCCTTAACCACCGCCTGGAAGTGACCGGCGGCGTCCGGGAGGCGGAGTGCCGGGCGCTGGTGCAGGAGTTTTTTAAGGCGCGGAGATGATAATGTAGCTGCGGCGTTTCGCCGCCCTATTGGGCGGATGGGGCAAACCCGGGCCTACCGAAAACCGAAAACCGAAAACCGTCTTTCACGGAGGGGTACCGAAGAGGCCGTAACGGGGTCGACTCGAAATCGACTTGGGGGCTAATCACTCCCACGTGGGTTCGAATCCCACCCCCTCCGCCAAAAAATGACGGGCGAAAAGGGGAAAAGGCGAATAGGGGAAAAGGGGAGAGTCGGTGCATAATGTGGGGCGGGCATTGCCCGCCAGAGAGGGGGCGCGGGAGCACCCATGCACCGGCTGGAAAGCCTGTGCCGCCAAAATACTTTGGTGGGTTGATCCAGCGGCTCGCCCATACAAAAAAGCAGGTTTTAAAGTCCCCCTTTTTTAAAGGGGGATTTAGGGGGATTTTTCAGCACCCCATAATCCCCCCCAGCCCCCCTTTAGGAAAGGGGGGAGAATAACCGCGAAAATCCATTCCTGCGGAGAGATGCCCGAGAGGCTGAAGGGGCACGATTGGAAATCGTGTGAGCGCCTAATAAGTGCTCCGAGGGTTCGAATCCCTCTCTCTCCGCCATTATATGCAGTTTTCCGTTTTCTGTTTTCAGTAAAAAATTCTCATTGGCCCAGGCAATTAATGGAAAATGACCCACATTTTTTTTATAAAAAACCGCATCAGTAATGAGAAAAGATTTATGGGGTAAAGATACACAGATAGGTGATGATATTATCAAGATATTCACTATTCCTAAGTTAGGCAAAAAATAACGGAAAACAGAAAACGGAAAACAGAAAACGGTCTTTAAATGGCATACCAGGTTCTCGCCCGGAAATGGCGTCCCCAAACCTTTGAGGAAGTGGTGGGCCAGGAGCCCATCACCCGCACCCTGCAAAACGCCCTGGCCGCCGGGCGGGTGGCCCACGCCTTTCTCTTCAGCGGCCCCCGGGGCGTCGGCAAGACCTCGGTGGCCCGCATCCTGGCCAAGGCCCTCAACTGCGAAGCCGGGCCCACCCCGCACCCCGACAACACCTGCCAGATGTGCCGGGAGATCACCAACGGCTCCTCCCTGGACGTCCTGGAAATCGACGGCGCCTCCAACCGGGGCATCGACGAGGTCCGGGACCTCCGGGAGAAGATCAAGTACCTGCCCACCCAGGGCAAATACCGCGTCTATATCATCGACGAAGTCCACATGCTCACCAAGGAGGCCTTTAACGCCCTCCTCAAAACCTTGGAGGAGCCTCCGGCCCACGCGGTCTTCATCCTGGCCACCACCGAGGTCCACAAGGTGCCGGTGACCATCCTCTCCCGCTGCCAGCGCTACGATTTCCGGCGCATTCCCACCGGCCTCATCCAGGCCCACCTGGCGAAGCTGGCCCAGCAGGAGGGCTGGCAAATCGACCCCGAGGGCTTGGCCCTGGTGGCCCGGGCCGCGGAAGGGGGCCTCCGGGACGCCCAGGGGTTTTTGGACCAGGTGGTGACCTTCGGGGGCGAGGGCGTGGGGGTCGAAGAGATCGCCCGCATCCTGGGCGTGACCGACCGGGGGGCGCTCTTGGGCGCCCTCCAGGCCATCATCGCCCGGCAAGGCCCCGACCTCCTCAACCTCATTGAGGCCCTGTACAACCAGGGCCAGGATATGGGCAGGTTCTACCAGGACCTGGTCCTGTATGCCCGGCATCTGTTGGTCGCGGGCCTCCATCCCGAGGCCCGGCACCTGGCCGCAGTGGCCGACACCGAGTGGGACGAACTCACCCGCCTGGCCCGGCAGGCCCCCCCCGTCCACCTGCACAACCTCCTGAGCGTGCTGCTCCAGGGGGAAGAGGAATTGAAACGGGCCCCCCAGCCCCGGCTGGTCCTGGAGGTCCTGCTCCTCCGGCTGATCCACCTGGAGCCGGTCCTGCCCCTGGGCGAATGGCTGGCCCGTCTGGAGGCCCTGGCCCGGCGCCTGGAAAGCCCAGGCCCGGGGAAGCCCGAACCTGCCCCGGGACCGCATCGGGCCGCGGACGTGCAGGAGGTCCCGGCTGCGGCCGTCCTAAAAGAACCGGCCCCCGGGGCCGTGCCGCCGGCGGCCCTGGCAGACGCCGGTTTGGGCCAGCAATGGCAGGCGTTCCTGACTTTTGTCCAGGAAAAGGAAAACGGCCCCTTGTGCGGCAAGCTGGCCCAAAGCCGGCTGGTGGACCGGGCGGACCATCACTTGAAAGTCATCCTGGGGCGAGCCTGGAATTCCGCCGGCCCCCGCCACGAAACCCGTCTCCGGGAGTTGGTCCAGGCCTTTTTCGGCCCGGAAGCCACCCTGGAGTTGGAGGTGGAAACGTCCCAGGCCCCGCCGAAAAGCCCGGCGGCCGCCAAAAAGCCTTTGGACATGAAGAAGCTCCAGCAACAAGCCCTGGAGATCTTCGGGGGCGAATGGCGTTCGGCCACCCCGGGGAAGGAGGAACCTGAGTGAAAGATTTTTCCGGTATGATGAAACAGGCCCAGAAACTTCAGGCCAAGATGATGGCGATGCAGGCGGAGCTGGGCAATCGCACGGTGAGCGCCCAGGCCGGAGGCGGCATGGTGGAAGCCGTGGTCAACGGCCGTCAGGAGTTGCTGTCCCTGCGCATCGATCCCGAAGTGGTGGCCCCCGACGACGTGGAGATGCTCCAGGACCTGATCCAGGCCGCCATCAACGAAGCCCTGAACCGCTCCCGGGAGATGATGGCCGCCGAGATGGCCAAACTCACCGGCGGCATGCAGATTCCGGGATTGTTTTAGGAGTAAGCAGTAAGCAGTGAGCAGTGAGCAGGAGGGCTGCCATTTATTAGTCTTTGGATTTTCCTGCTCACTGCTCACCGCTCACTGCTTACAGGAGAAAAGATGTCAGGAAACGCCTACCCGGCCGCTCTGCGCCGGGTGATTGTCAATCTGAGCCGCTGGCCCGGGGTGGGGGAAAAAACCGCCTCCCGCCTGGCCATGCACCTGCTCCGGGCCCCGGAAGCCGAGGTCCTGGAGCTGGCCAACGCCTTAACGGAATTAAAGGAGAAGATTCAGCTCTGCCGGCGCTGCTTCGCCTTTGCCGACCAGGAACTCTGCCCCCTGTGCGCCAACCCGGCCCGGAGCCAGGCCCAGATCCTGGTGGTGGCGGAGCCCGGCGACCTCCTGGCCATTGAGAAAGTGGGCTGGTACCAGGGCCTCTACCACGTCCTGGGCGGCCTGATTGCCCCCCTGGAGGGGGTGGGCCCCGACGATATCCGCATCCGGGAACTGCTGGACCGGCTCAGGCAGGACGGGGTCCAGGAGGTCATCCTGGGGCTCAACCCTTCCCTCGAAGGGGAGACCACCACCACCTATCTCGCCCAGGAACTGAAGCCCCTGGGGATCATGGTGACCCGTATCGCTTACGGCCTGCCCATGGGCGGCGAAATCAAGTACGCCG
>CAYNMI010000234.1:0-4333 GCA_964398095.1 uncultured Desulfobacca sp. | reverse complement strand
TTAAGCCCCATAACCTGCCCCTGGATGCGGCGCTGCCGGGGCCGGTTGTCAAAGTCCAGCAAGACGATCTGCTGCCAGGCGCCTAACAGGAGGCTGCCTCCGGTGATGGGAATGGACAGGCAGGGCTTGAGACACGCGGCGCGCACGTGGGCGTAGCCATTGCCGTCGCCCCAGCGGCGGTCGTGTTCGTAAGGGAAATCTCGTGGAAAGAGGCGCTCGATGGCCGCCCGTAAATCGTTGACCACGCCGGACTCAAACTCGATGGTGCTCAGGGCCGCGGTGGACCCGGAAATAAACAGGGTGAGGAGGCCGTCGTTCACCCCGGTTTGTTTGACCCGCGCCGCCACCGTCTCCGTCAGGTCCAGAATGTCGGTGGCCGCGGTGGTCTTGACCTCAAAGGTAAACGTTTCCAGAAAAAGCATTATTAATCATGTATATTAGCAAAATCCAGGGATCAGTTCAACTTTTCCATAACTTTTCGAACTTTCGCCGCATTTTCTTAAGCCCCGTCTCTCTCGAGGTCGCGGCACTCGGCCGGCGCGTCTGGGAACGACGGCTGCGGACCTTCCGGTTCCCACTGCCCGGAGGCCATACACAAATTTTCAAGAATTCGCTGATAAATCCGAATATTAAAGAGAGAGCCAAGAAAATCCCCGCCCCGAAATTTGCCGAAATGCGCGGGATTAATGGCTAAATCTGTTGTTAGAGTATATTTTAAATTAATCAGTAATTCGATTCGGCCGAAGAGCCCCTTATCCGTGCTGATTATCCGGATCGGAGACTGTGCCTATGAATCTGAAAACCCTTTTATCCGCGGGTTTGATTTTTCCTATGGTGCTGGCATTGCTCCAGTTCCCCTTGACCGGTGCGGCCGCAAATTTTCAAGGAACCTTGAGAATCGGCGGGACCGGGGCGGCCCTGGGGACCATCAGCCAGGTGGCGGCCGCCTATGGGAAACAACACCCTGAGGTCCGGATCATTATCCCGCCAAGTCTCGGCAGCAACGGCGGCATCAAAGCCGTCCTGGCCGGGGCCCTGGATGTGGGATTGAGCAGCCGCCCCCCCACTGAGGCGGAACGCCGGCAGGGCGCGGTGGCCTTGGAATATGCCCGCTCACCCCTGCTCCTGGTCACCGCACATCAAGGCGCCCCGGCCAACTTCTCTTTCCGGCAGATTGCCGCGCTGTATAACGGGGACCTCAAAACTTTTCCTGATGGTTCGCCCCTGCGGCTCGTCCTCAGGCCGGAAGCTGAAATCGATTTGGGCACAGTCAGGAGTATGTCGCCTGAAATTGACGCCGCGGTCACCAAGGCCCAATCACGGGAAGGATTGCTCGTGGCCGTCACCGACCAGGATAACGGCAAGCTGCTGACTAACGTCAAAGGAACCCTGGGATGGATGACGCTGGCTCAGATTACCTCGGAGGAATTGTCCGTAACCCCTGTCGCCATCGACAATATCGCGCCCAGTAAGGCGAACTTCGCGTCCGGTAAATATCCCTATAACAGATTTTTTTGGGCCATTACCGGCCCCCATCCTTCCACGTTGGCCGCCTCCTTTATTGAATTCCTCACCTCGGCCCCAGGGCAAGCCATCCTCTTGAGCCAAGGCCAATTCGCTGCTGTGAAAAAACCATGAAACCCCGGTCATTGACAACAGCTCACCACCTGGCGCTGGCTCTGGCTATTGCCCTGCCCCTGTTCCTATCTTCCCTCTACTTTTATGTCGGCTATTCAAATGCCCATACCGAACTGAAAACTGAAGTTAAAGTCTATGCGGTCTTCGCCTCGCAAATAATCAACGCCAACCCTGACTATTGGCGCTTTGAGATGATTAGATTAGAGGAGTTTCTGGCCCGGCGCATAACCAAAATCCATCATGAGATTCGCCGTATTGTCGATGCGGATAACCAAACTGTGGCAGAGTATCTCGAGGCGGTCCCATCCCCTCATATTACCGGCTCCTATCCCCTTTATGACTCCGGCCACGTGGTGGCGAAGCTGGAAATAATCCGCTCTTTGCGCCCCTTGTTATGGAAGACATTCCTGGTGGGGCTCGTTGGTTTCCTCTTTACCGCCGCCATCTTTCTGCCGGTGAAAAAATTTGTCCTCGATGCCCGCCAGCAGGCCGAGGCGGCCTTGCTGGAGAGCGAGCAGAAATACCGCATGCTGGTTAACCATATGCCGGGCCTGGTTTATCAAGGCTATGCCGATTGGTGCGTCGATTTCTTTGACGACAAGATCTACGAACTTACCGGCTACCGCAAAGAAGAATTTGATTCCCGCCGCCTGAAATGGTCTGAGTTGATCGTGGCGGAAGACCTGCCGAAAGTTAGAGGTGCCTTTATCCAGGGTCTCAAATCGGATAAATCCTTCACCCGGGAATACCGGATCAAGGGGAATGGCGGCGCCGTCTTATGGGTGCAGGAAAGGGGGCAGATAATTTGCCGGGAGGATGGCGGCATTGCTCATGTCAGCGGGGTGTTTTTCGACATCACCGAGCGGAAATTATTTGAAGAAGAACGCCTCATGTTCAATAAAATGGAATCCTTGGGGGTTTTGGCCGGCGGCATTGCCCACGACTTTAACAATATTCTGACGGTCATTCTCGGCAGTATCAACCTGGCGACGCTGGAGGTCCCCTCGGAAAATCCCGGCCAGGAGGTCTTGTCCGAGGCTGAAAAGGCTTGTTTCCAGGCCCAGACTTTGGCCCGCCAATTGTTGACCTTTGCCAAGGGCGGCGTGCCGGTTAAAACCCAGGTCTCAGTGGAAAATCTCATCGTTGAATCCACAACTTTTGCCTGTCGGGGCTCCCAGGTTCGCTGCGATTTTGCCCTGCCGGCTGATCTCTGGACCATCGAGGCCGACGCCGGGCAGATCAGTCAAGTCCTCCAGAACCTCATCATCAATGCCATCCAGGCCATGCCCACGGGGGGGACCATCAAAATTCAGGCCGAAAATCTTGCCCGGCCCGATAGCAATCTGTCCCTGCGCCCCGGGAGATACGTCAAAATCTCCCTGCAAGATCAAGGGCTCGGCGTGCCGGCGGAAAATCTCTCAAAAATATTTGACCCCTATTTCACCACCAAGCGGCATGGCAGCGGGCTGGGCCTGGCCACGGCCTATTCCATCATCAAGAATCATAACGGTTATATCACTGCGGACTCCAAGATGGGGCTGGGGACTAATTTCCACCTCTATCTCCCGGCCGCTAAACGCCAAATTGCCTCTCAACCTGAAAAGTCTGAAGAGCTCCTTCTCGGCAAAGGCAAGATTTTGGTAATGGATGATGACGATGCGGTGCGGGCAGTCCTGGGCAAGATGATCGTGCATCTGGGGTATGAGGCAGAACTGGCCAGAGACGGCCAGGAAGCCATCAACATTTTTTCCGAAGCCCGGGCCGCCGGACAGCCATTCGATGTCGTCATCTTGGACCTGACCGTTCCCGGCGGTATGGGGGGCAAGGAAGCCATGGCCATATTGCGGCGGATCGATCCCCACGTCAAAGCCATTGCTTCCAGCGGCTATTCGGATGATCCGGTCATGGCCGACTTTCGGAAATTCGGCTTCAACGCCATCATTCCCAAGCCCTACAGAGTTGCCGAAGCCGGTAAGGTATTGCATAAATTCGTGACCAAAAAATGAGGCCGCCCCTCGGCCCGGCTCCTGGCGGCCACGACAAAAAAGGCAGGGCCAAGATGCGGCCCTGCCGGAAATGAGGCCCGCGGCGGGCGGCTCAGCGCCGCAATTTCCGCCTCAGGCCCGCCAGCCCCAGCAACCCGGAACCCAGGAGCCAGACCGCCCCGGGCAGCGGCGCCGCTTGCGGGCTGCCGTTCTCAAAGCTGCCGCCATTATTGGTTAAATTCAGATAATAGAGATTTAAGCTGTTCAGGTCCAGGATCGCCCCGGCGTCCAGTTCCAGGTTGTAGACGTATAAAGCTTCGATATCGGTAATCCCGTTATTGTTAGATTCATCAACCAGTTGGAGGGTGTTGCCCGCCCCCAGCTTCAGGGTGCCCAGGGCAAAGTTGTCGGTGAAGCCCGCCATGGTGGCGCCCAGGTCGGTGCCGGCCACTTCGAAGGGGTCCCAACTGCCGGTGCCTTCAAAACTCAGGGTCAGGTTGCTCAGGCCGGCCAGGTTGGTGGGACTTTTACTGCTATTTTGGAATTCCGAGCCGGTCATGTGGATGGTGGCCCCCGGCACCGCGCTCAATTGCCCCAGAACCCCGAACTTCAAGATTTCCGAGACCACGACATTAGCCGAGGCATTGGCCAGGTCCAGTTTGCCGAAGCCGTCGCCGCTGAGGGGGGCGCTGTCCGCCGCGCCGACGAGG
>CAYNMI010000233.1:0-4345 GCA_964398095.1 uncultured Desulfobacca sp. | reverse complement strand
GCCTGCTTGGCCATGGCCCGCTGCATCTCGATGGGCAGGTCGATGGCCCGCAGTTCCACCAGGGTCACCTTGATGCCCCAGGGGTCGGTATGTTGGTCCAGGATCTCCGCCAGTTGGGCGTTGACTTTCTCCCGGGCCGAGAGCAACTCGTCCAGGTCCACCTGGCCGCAGACGCTCCGGAGGGTGGTCTGGGCCAGCAGTTGGGTGGCGCTGTAATAGTCCCGGACCTCGATAATCGCCCTCATGGGGTCGATGACCCGGAAATAGACCACCGCGTTTACCTTCATCGTGACATTGTCCCGGGTGATGATGTCCTGGGACGGGACGTCATAGGTGATCAACTGCAGGTTTACTTTGGTCAGGCGGTCGACCATGGGGATAAGGAGGATCAGTCCCGGCCCCTTGGCATAAGGCAGGGCCCGCCCCAACCGGAAGATCACCCCCCGTTCGAATTCATTCAAGATTTTGATGGCGCTCATCAGGAAGAACACCACGATGATGACGCCGATGACAACCGAACCGGAAATAAACTGAAACATGCCTGTCTCCTTTTATGCCAGCCTTTCAATCATCATATAACTTTCCCTTTCCCAGAACCCAAAACCCAGAACCCAGAACCTGTTTTAATGCACCCGGCGCACCCGGAGCGTCAAATCAATCACCTCCACCACTTCCACGGTTTCGCCCTTGGCAATGGGCGCCTCACTCACCGCGTGCCAGTACTCGCCGTGGACAAAGACCTGTCCCTCGGGGTTCAGGTCGGTATAAGCCGTGCCCCTCTCCCCCTCCATGCCGGCCGCGCCGGTCATGGAGCGCCGCAGATGGCTGCGCAGCACCAGGCCGGCCACCGCCATGAAAAACAGGGTGATGATGACCACCGTCGGAATCAAGACACCCCAAGAGATATTCACGTCGCCTTCTCCTCCCTTAAACAACATCATGCCGCCCAGAAAGAGCGATATCAGCCCGGCCAGGGATAAGAGACCGTAACTGATGACTTTGAATTCCAGTATGAAAAAAATGAAGGCCAGGAAGATTAATAAGACGCCGATATAATTGATGGGCAGGGTCTGAAAGGCGAAAAAGGCCAGGAGCAGGCAGATGCCGCCGATGACCCCGGGCAGCACCACCCCGGGGTGGGCCATCTCGAAATAGAGCCCCGCCAACCCGATCATCATCAGGATAAAGGCGACGTTGGGGTCGGCGATGTACTTCAACACCCGGAAGCGCAAACCCTCGGGAATTTCCTTGACCGGGACCCCGGCAGTGTGCAGCACCAACTGCTTGCCTCCCACTTCCACCTTGCGGCCGTTGATTTTGGTCAACAGGTCCTCCAGGTTGCCGGCCATGAGGTCCACGACCTTGAGCTTCACGGCCTGGGCCGCGGGGATGGAGACGCTCTGGCGGATGGCCTTTTCCATCCAATCGGCGTTGCGGCCCCGCTCCGCCGCCAGGGACCGGCCCGAGGCCACCATGTCGTTGACCAGCTTCTTCTCCATGGTCTTATCGACCTTGCCCATGCCGATGGAGACCGGATGGGCCGCGCCGATATTAGTCCCCGGGGCCATGGCAGCCACGTTCGCGGCCATGGTGACAAAGACCCCGGCCGAGGCGGCCCGGGCCCCCCGGGGATAGACGTACACCACCACCGGCACCTTGGCGTTGGTGATGGCCTGCACGATCTGGCGCATGGAGGTTTCCAGGCCGCCGGGGGTGTCCAGTTCGATCACCAGGGCTTCGGCGTGCTCCCGCTCCGCCTGGCGAATGCCTTCCACGATGAATTCCGTGAGGCCCGGGTTGATGGAGCCCACCGCCCGCAGCAGGTAAACCGCCCGGGGCCCGGACGCCGCGCCCGCCGGGACGCTTATGAGCAGCAGCAATCCCAGCAACAGGATGAGTGGTCTAAGCCTCATCATATTCCGCCAGATACTCCATGACCTGCTGCATGTCGGCCCAGGTCTTCTTACGCTCCTGGGGGGCCCGCAGGAGGAAGGACGGGTGGAACGTGGGCATCACCCGGATGTCGTGGTAGCGTTGCCAGTGACCCCGGAGTCGGGTTATGGGTTCCTTGGTTCTCAGCAGGGCATGGACCGCGGGCCGCCCCAGGATGACGATCACCCGGGGCCGGATGGCCTGGATCTGCTTTTCCAGGAAAGGCAGGCAGGCGGTCACCTCATCGGACTCGGGGTCCCGGTTCCCCGGCGGCCGACACTTGAGGATGTTGGCGATATAGACCTCTTCCCGGCGCAGTCCCAAGTTCCTGAGCATGTTGTTCAGGAGTTGCCCGGAGGCGCCCACGAAGGGCAGGCCCTGTTGATCCTCATCCGCCCCCGGGGCCTCGCCCACGAACATCAGGCGGGCGCCGGGAGGGCCGTCGCCAAAGACCAGATGGGTGCGGCCGCCGTACAGCTTGCAGCGGCGGCAGTCTCCCATTTCGGCCCGGATTTCCTCCAGCGTCGAAACTTTTTCTTCCGTGCTCTCCCGAGCCGCAGGTGCCGCAGGAGCCGGCCGCGGCAGCCCCCGCCACCCCAGACGCCTTTGGTAGCGCAGCCAGCCGGACAGGCTGTCCACCAGTTCCGCCAACTCCTTCACCGGGTCTTCAGGCATTTTTCGGCAGGTCCCGGTCCCGGGCGGCAAGCAGATCGGCCACCAGGTCCAAAATCTTGGCCGCCACCTCCTGCTTAGGGAGCAGCGGCAGGGGCGCGGGCGCGCCTTCCCGGGAAATCAGGGTGACTTCGTTGGTGTCCACCTGGAAGCCGGAATCCGGCCGGTTGACGTCATTGGCCACGATGAGGTCCAGGTGTTTCTCGGCCATCTTGCGGCGGGCCTCGGCCTCCATATCATGGGTTTCGGCCGCGAACCCCACCACGATCTGCCGCTCTTTTAACGGGGCCACCTGTTTCAGGATGTCGGGGTTCTGGGTGAGATGAAACTGCATGGACTCATGCGCCCGCTTGATCTTCCGGATTTCCACCTGGGTGGGCCGGTAGTCGCTCACCGCCGCGGCCATGAGCAGGACGTCCGCCTCCGGGAAGCGCTCTTTCACTGCGGCCAGCATGTCCCGGGCGCTCCGCACCATCACCCGGTCCACCCCGTACGGGGCCGGCAGGCCGCTGGGACCGCTCACCAGGGTGACGGCCGCGCCCCGGCGCCAGGCCACTTTCGCCAGGGCATAGCCCTGCTTGCCGCTGGAACGGTTGGTCAAAAACCGCACCGGGTCGAAATCTTCATGGGTGGGCCCGGCGGTGACCAGGATATGGTAACCCGACAGGTCCGGCGGGGCCAGCAGGCGGGCGGCGGCCTCCACGATCAGGTCCGGCTCCGGCAGGCGGCCCAACCCCACCGCGCCGCAGGCCAGGGGACCGGCGGCGGGCTCCATCACCATAAAGCCCCGCCCTTGCAGCCGGGCCAGATTCCCCTGGACCACCGGGTTGGCCCACATCTCGACGTTCATGGCCGGGCAGAGCAGCACCGGCCGGGTGGCCGCCAGCATGATGGTGGTGAGCAGATCGTCGCCGATGCCGCCCGCCACCTTGCCCATGAAATTGGCGGTGGCCGGGGCCACCACAATGGCGTCCACCTCCTGGGCCAGGGAGATGTGCTCCCCGGGGACGCTCTCCGGCCCGAACATGGCCGTGGCCACCTTCTCGCCGGTAAGAGCCTCAAAAGTCAGCGGCCCGATAAACTCCCGGGCCGACCGGGTCATCACCACCTTGACCCGGGCCCCGCAGCCGATGAGCCGCCGGGCCACCTCCGCGGCCTTATACGCCGCGATGCCGCCGGTGACTCCCAAGAGGATGCGTTTTCCATTAATGGCCATGGCAGTTATCCCGAGGATTTTTCTTTGGGGGGCGAAAAGGGGTAAAACCAATACGGGGCAATCTCTTTTAACCTTTTAACCTTTTTCCCTTTTCGCCTTTTCCCCCCGTTTTTAAAAAAACGGATTATACTTCCGTTCCTGGGCCACGGTGGTCACGGGGCCGTGGCCGGGGTACACGATGTAGTTGTCCCCCAGGGGGAAGATTTTGGTTTTCACCGCGTTGATCAGGGCCTCGAAGCTGCCGCCGGGAAAATCGGTGCGGCCGATGGAGCCGGCAAAGAGCAGGTCGCCCACATAGACGTAAGGATGGTCTTCCAGCAGCAGGCTAATACCCCCCGGGGTATGTCCCGGGGTATGGAGGACCTTCAACCGGTAGGGGCCGAAGGTGAGGATGTCGCCTTCCTGCAGCAGGATATCCGGCTGAGACTGGCGGATGCGGTTGCCGGTGAAAAACATGGCCTCCGCCGAAGGTTGGGCCAGCATCTGGGCATCGGCCGCGTGGATGGCGATCTGGGCCCCGGTGGC
>CAYNMI010000232.1:0-4351 GCA_964398095.1 uncultured Desulfobacca sp. | reverse complement strand
CTTTCCCACCATCGAGGCGGCTCTGCAAGACCTTTTGGGGTAAAAGGGGAAGAGGGTAACGATTGGGAAGCACTTCCCTTTCTTTGCCCTTTTCGCCTTTTCCCCTTTTTCCCCTTTCCCCTTTTCCCCTTTTCGCCTTTTCGCCGTTTCGCCCCGGCGCCTCAGGGCCGGATACGCTATCTTACTTTTTTTCCTCGTTCCCAAGCTCCTGCTTGGGAATGCCTTTTTTGGCCCAAGCTCTGCTTGGGCACCTCTTTCCGCCTTCAATCCGGCCTATTTCTTCTTCGCCACCAGGATACTCGCGTCCATACCCGATTGGATATATGCCGGCGCCGCTAATCCCGCCTCCTGCATCCATTCGGCCACCTCGCCGTGGGTATAGGCCCGCCCCCGGGGGGTGACGGCCAGCATGTGCACCCCGAACATGGCCGCGCCCGTGGGGCTGGCGCCGTCGGCGTTGAGGTAGAAGTCCTGGATGGCCAGGGTGCCGCCGGAGTTGAGGGCCGCCGCGGCCTTGCCGATGATAAGCTTGCACTGCCCCTCGTCATGGCTATGGAGGATTTGGGAGACCCAGATAAAGTCGTAGCCGGTGCCGATGTCATCTTTGAGGAAGTTCCCCGCCCGGGTGGCCACCCGGTCCGTCAGGCCGTTCTTCTCGATATTTTCCCGGGCGATCTCCAGGGGCAGCGGCAGGTCGAAGACCGTGGCCTGAAGCTGGGGGTTGGCCTGGGCCAAGGTGATGGCATAGGTGGCCGGGCCGCCTCCCAAATCCAGGAGGTGGCGCACCCCGGTAAGGTCCAGCTTGGCCGCCACCCGGGGGGCCAGGTCCCGGGCAATGGCGTGCATCCCCCAGATAAAGGCCCGAACCTCGGCTTCGTCCCGTTCCGGGCGGCCGTCCACCCATTTTTCCGGGTCCACCGCCGGCGGGTGCCCCATGAGGACCGTGTCCTTGAGGTCATCCCAGCCCCGTTTCCAGGTGTGTTCCATGTGCTTGATAATGGCGCCGCGGTAGTTTTCCGAGCCCTGCACCAGGTAGCGGGAGGCCAGGTTGCTGTTCCGGAAATAGTCCACGCCCTTGTCCAGGATACCCAGGGCCGCCAGGCCGTTCAGAAAGATGCCGGCGGCCCGGGCGTCAGCCTGGAGCCAGGCCGCGGTCTCCACCGCGCTCCGGGGTTCTTCCAGAAAATCGAAGAGACCCAGGTCCACGGCCACCGTGAGCATCTTGGCAACCTGGAACCCCCGGGCCATGGACATGATTTGCTCGAAACCGCCTTTGGGATCTAAAGCCATAATTTATCCCTTCCCCTCTTTATCCATAAATTTGCTTGGCACATGCACCTTATTATTTCGCTGCGTCATCTTCCCGGCGTCTGGTCCTCGAGATGGTCAAACCGCCTGATCCACTTATATACCCGTTCCCGGTAATACCCCAGGACCACGATGAGCACCAGGCACAGCCCCAGGATGACCAGGGTGCTGTAATAATCGCCCTTATAGACTTTGGCCCCCTGGAGGGTCAGGAGCAGGGTGCCGGGCAGCCGCCCCACGATACAGATCAGGAGAAATAATTTCAGGGGCATGCGGCTCAGGCCCAGGACGAAGCAGAGGTAGTCCTTGGGAAAGCCGGGCAAAAGGAAGAGGATGAAGGAAATCAGGGCCCCCTGGCGTTCCATCAAGAAATCGAATTTCCGGAGGACCTCCCCGGGAATCCAGCGCTTGACATAGCGTTCCTCCAGCCAGCGGGCGATGAGAAAGGCGCCCAGCGAGCCCAGGGTCAGACCCAGGGTGGAATACAACAGGCCCAGGGGCACCCCGAACAGATAACCGCCGATGAAGCCGGTGGCTTCCCCGGGGATGGGGGCGAAGACTACCTGGAGGGCCTGGATCAGGATGAAGATGAGGGGCGCCAGGGGCCCCGCGGTCTTGAGGACGGACTTGATCCATTCCTTGTTGGCACAGATGCCGAAGTAATGACACGTCTGGCCCCACAGCAACCGGCGGCAATGGAAACCCCAGAAGAACAGGCCCAGGCCCACCAGGAGGGCCAGGACCAGAAGGACCCCGAGCCCCGACTTGCTCTTCCACCAGGATTTCTCCTGGGTTGCCGGCGTGCTCCCGGTTGCGGGAGCCCCATTCTTGTCCAGGTTAGGCATCTGGCCAGTCATAACGGTGCCAAAGATTTTCTTGCCCCGGTGCCGCGGCTAGTCTTCCTCCGGATGCCACTGGCTTATCCATTGGTACAGGGCTTCCCGGTGGCGATACACCAGGAACGCCACCCCCAGATAGAGGGCCACCAATCCCAGGGTGATGCCGTAATGGCCCTTATAGACCTGGGCGCCCTGCATGGTGAAGAGCAAAATCCCGGGGAGCCGGGCCAGGGTGGCGCCTATCAGAAAAATGACCAGGGACATGCGGGTCAGACCGAGCAAGTAGCAGACAATATCCTTGGGAACCCCGGGGATTAAGAAAATGAGGAACGCCGTCAAGGTTCCTTCCCGCCTCAAGAGCCTCCGGAAAAGTTTCATTTTCTCAGGGTGCACCAGGCGGGCGATAAATTTTCTTTCCAGCCACCGCCCCAGGAGAAAGGCCAGCATCGACCCCAGGGCCAGACCCAAAGCAGAATACAGTATACCCAAGGGCAGCCCAAACAAAAAGCCGGCAACGATCTCCAGGGGCACGGGCCAAAACATCGTGACCACCTGCAGGGCCTGGGCCATGATGAACAGGAAAGGACCCCATGATCCGGCCCGAGTCATCACGGCGCGGATGCGCTCCCGGTCCAGGATGACCTGGTAGAGCCGCTCCAGCACCGGGTCCAGGTAAATATATCCCAGGACCGCCAACATCCCCAGGAGAAAAACTAGGGACACCGTGAGAAAAAAGAGATATTCGCCCCGGTCGGGCATGTCGGGCCGGGCCCCCAGGAATGCCTCCAGGGCGGATAAATTATGTCTATGTGGGGGCGAGGTGGCGGTGGCCTCCGGGGGGTCGGGCGGACGCGGCGGTTCCATGGTCTTCTCCCTTAGCCTGAGTCTGGCTCGGCAAGCTGAGCGGCCCGCCTCCGGACCCCGGTCAGTCGTCCCACCGGCTGCCCTGGCGGGTGCCCCGGCGGGCGAATTCCTCCCGGATGCGCCCTAAAACCCGGGATTTATCCAGGCACCAGGCCGGAGCCACCAGTTCCTGGGGATGGGGGTCGCCGGTGAGCCGGTGAATCACCACGTGAGGAGGCAGCCGTTCGATAAAATCCACCCCGAAATTGACGTATTGGTCTTCGGAGAGGCAGGCGTACTGTCCCGTCTCATGCAGCCGGGCCAGGCCGGAATCCTTGATGACATACAGTAAGTGGATTTTGACGCCCTGCACGGGCAGCCGGGCCAGATAAGCGGCGGTGGCCGCCATCTCCCGGGGGCCCTCCCCGGGCAGCCCCAGAATCACGTGAGCCACCACCGGGAGGCCCCGAGCCGCGGCCCGGGCCACTGCCGCGCTGAAGCAGGCCACGTCGTGCCCTCGATTAAGGCGCTTCAGGGTGCTATCATGCGCCGATTGCAGCCCCAATTCCAGCCATACCAGCCGGTCCCGGGCATAGCCGGCCAGCAATTCCAGGACCTCATCCTCCAGGCAGTCCGGGCGGGTGCCGATGCTCAGGCCCGCCACCTGGGGGAAGGCCAGGGCCGCCTCGTAGAGCTCCCGGAGGGTGTTATAAGGGGCATAGGTGTTGGAAAAGCTCTGGAAATAGGCGATAAATTTGGCTGCCCCGTAGCGCCGGGACATGGCCTCCAGGCCCGCGGCCATTTGCCCGGCGATGCCCTGGCCCCGGGCCCAGGCGCCGGTGCCGGAGCCCCGGGCGTTACAATAGAGGCAGCCGCCGGTGCCCACCCGGCCGTCCCGGTTGGGGCAGGTCAGCCCGGCATCCAGGGTGATTTTCTGCACCCGCTCGCCGAACCGACCTAAGAGATAAGCCTTGAGATCCCGGTAGGGGAGGTCAAAGGCCATCAGGCCAGGTCTCCCCAGGCGTACTGCATCAGGGTGATGGCCGCCAACGCCGCGGTGGCCACCTTGAGACGACGGGGCCCCAGGCTCACCACCTGGAAGCCGGCCTCCCGGGCCATGGCCGCCTCTTGGGGAGAAAAACCGCCTTCCGGGCCGATCAGGACCCTGACGTCCCGGGGCCGGGGGCGCTGGAGAAAGGCATTGAGGCCCCCGCGCCGCTCCTCTTCCCAGAAGATGAGTTTGACTTCCTCCGGCCCGGTCAGGGCCGCCACAAAATCTTGGGGCGGTTCGATGTCGGGTAGTAAAGACCGCTGGCAGGACTTGATGCTCTCCCGGGCCAGGCGCTGCCAGCGTCCCCGGC
>CAYNMI010000231.1:0-4355 GCA_964398095.1 uncultured Desulfobacca sp. | reverse complement strand
GGCCCGGATGCAGCAGGTTAACGCGGCCTACCAGCGGCTGGTCCAATTCATCGAGGCCTATCAATACGACCTGGTGGAGACCGCCGACCCCGAGGACCTGCAGCAGTGGTGGGCCAACCGCTTCGCCACCGGGGTGTGGGGGCCGCCGCCCCCCAAAGATCAAGACGGCGAGGACGACTGATGCCGGTCCGCAAACTCCTATTCCTAGCCATTTTTCTCCAATTGGCCCTAACGCCGCTCCGGGTGGCCGCGGCTTCGGCCCCGGTGGTCCGGGAAAATCTGGACTATCAGGTGAGCCTGGGCCCCTGGGAAGACGTGGCCCGGGTGCACCTGGTTTTTCAGGAGACGGCCCCGGGACGCTATCTGGCGGAGTTTTCCGGCGCCGCCCAGGGGATGTGGCGCTTGTTGAGCCGCTGGCTGCCGGAGCGCTACCAGTCCGAAATGGTCTACCGGCATGGGCGCCTCATGCCCCTGGTCTACCGGGAAGAATTTATGAACAAGGGGCGGCACGTCCTCCGGGAGTACCGCTTCGATTACGCCCGGCGGCGCCTGACCCTCTGGCGCCAGGCCGACGGCGGCCCCCGGGTCAAAAAGTGGGAAGTGCCCCTGAAAGAGCCGGTGTATGACCTCCTGAGCCTGTATTACAACGTCCGGCTGGGCGTTTTGGGGCCGTTGCGGGGCGGCGACAAGGTGCGGGTGGCCTTCCTGCCCACCCCCAAACCCCAGGAGATGATCTTCCGCATCGGTCCCCTCACCGACCAGGGCCGCAAGGTGATGTTGAACTACCGTCTGCCGGAATCCGGCAATGTGGACCAATATTTTATCTTTCTCAGCCCGGATAGGGTGCCCACCCTGGCCTGGACCCGGGTGACCCTCTTCGGCAAGCTCATGGGGCGTTTACTGAACCCCGGCGAGGTCAGGCACGGGGGGTTGCTGGCCCTGCGCCCAGCCCCTGCTCCCGTCCTGGCGGCCCGCCGCTGAGGAGCCCGGCCATTTGAGAAACCGCAACCGGCGCGCCGCCGCCCTCCCCTGCCTGGCCCTCCTGTGCCTGATGGCGCTTGGGCTGCCGGGTCCTCCGGCCCTGGCGGCCCCGCGCCTGCTGGAAGATTTGCACTACCGGATGTCGGTCCTGGTCTGGCCGGATGCCGCCCGGATCCGGGTCACCTTGAAACGCCTGGGCCCGAACCGTTTTGCCGCGGAAGTTCTGGGTGAAACCCAAGGCTTTATCAAGGTGATCTCCGGGAACCACCGGGAACGCCTGGCCACCGAGATGGTTTGGCGGGACCATCGCCTCCTGCCGCTGGTGTACCGGGAGGAGTCCTGGCGCAACGACAAACACCGTCTGAAAGAATACCGCTTCGACTATACCCGGGGCCGACTGGTCTTGTGGGAGTGGCATAAGGGCAAAGGGGTGATGAAGAAATGGCAAACCAGGCTGACCGGTCCGATCTATGACCCGCTGACGGCCTTTTACAACTGCCGCCTGGGGCTTTTAGGGCCTCCCCATGAGGGCGGAGCCGCCACCATCCCGGGGATTCCCTATCCCCGGCCCGAACCCATGGAGATACGCCTGGGTCCTAAGACTAAGAACGGCCAACGGGCCATGGTCTCTCTGGACAACCCGGTCTTCCAGGGTTCCCGGGACCAGGTGTTCGCCGACCTGGATGACCGCCTGGTGCCGCGCCGGACCTGGACCACGGTCTACGGCGTCACTATCAACGGCGTCTTGTTGCCACAGAGTATCATCATGCCCGCCAAACTTTCGGAGTTAACCGGGCCGGGGCCGGTGGCCGCCCGGCAGCTACCAGTTGACCGCCTCCCGCCAGGCCCCGCGGGGGGAAACCAGCGGTGATCCACCCCCGGGACTGGCACGTGGAAATCCAGGGCCGGGGCCCCAACCTGGTGCTGGTCCACGGCCTGGGGGCCTCCAGTTTTTCCTGGCGCCATAACCGTGGGCCCCTGGCCCGCCACTTCCGGGTCATCACCCCGGATCTTCCCGGCCACGGCCGTTCCCCGGCGCCCCGCCAGGCGGATTACCGTATCGAGGTCCTCCTTAAGGGCCTCCTGGATTTTCTGGACTGGCACGGCCTCGATACCGCGATTCTGGGCGGCAATTCCCTGGGGGGCGGCCTGAGCCTCCTGGCGGCCCGGGAGGAGCCGGGGCGCATCCCGGCCCTGGTGCTGCTGGCCCCTGCCGCGGCCGCCCCCCGGATGCCCTACGCCTTCTACCCCTTGCGCCTGCCGGTCCTGGGATACGCGGTCGCGGCCCTTCTGGGCCCCTGGTTGCTCCCCTGGTTTATGCGCCTGGTCTACTATGACTACGGCCGGATGATCCCGGAGGCGGCGCCGGGCTACGCGCCCCCCTATCGAGACTTTAACCGCCGCCTGGCGCTGCGCCAGTACTGCCGGCAGCTTGAGCCCCGTCCCCTCGGGGAGATCGCGGCCCTGCTTCGGGACCTCACCCAGCCCGCGGTCCTCATCTGGGGCGAGCGCGACCGCATTCTGCCTGCGGCCCAGGGGCGCTGGCTGAAACAGCATCTGCCCCAGGCGGCATTTCACCTCCTGCCCCGGGTGGGCCATGCCCCCCAGGAGGAGGCCCCGGCCGCGGTCAACAAAATTATCATTGATTTTTTGGCCGGTTCAATAAAGAATTAACCTGAGAAGTATCTCCACCCTTCAGCCGAAGGGAATAAGCGCGAGGGAGGGTGGCGGGCGCTCTTGTCCGTCACATACACATGACGAAAAACATCATTCCTTTTGCCAGGGCCCAACGTTCCGTCAAGGAGGTGGTGGAGAAGTTCTACCAGGAGTTGGATGACATCGAAGAGATCGTCATCATCGCCAAGGACCGGGAGGGCGAATGGATCTTCGCCAATTCCGAACTGGAAAACGAGCTGGAGTGGATCGGCAGCCTCTATAAATTCATCAACAAGGCGATTTTGGAGGACGACGAGGATTTTTAAGAGAAAGTTGTCAGTAGTCAGTAGCCAGTAGCCAGTAATAGGGCGGGCTGCGGCGGCCACCTATAAAATCCCCCTTCACCAACAGCTTGCTCAATAATCCCTGCAAAACAATACGGGGCCATGCGGCCCCGTTATTTTTTCAAGCCCACATCCAGGCATGGATCCACGACTCTAACTTAACATGTGGATCAGGTTGAAGGGGGCAGGTCACGCTCATTAGGGTACTTCAAAGGTTCTTCCCAGGATCTCCATGGCCGACTCAACTTCTTTCTGTTTAACCATGGCGTAGATAGAGGAGACGGAGCAACTGATGGCAAGCAGTGACACCTTAGCCCGGTCCAGGGCTTCCAAGAGGGTGCTGGCAATCCCGTGACGGTCCCCAAAATGGGGACCATTCAAGAAGATGGCCGCTACCTGTCCCTGCCGTCTCGGGGTAATCCCGGGAAAACGTGAGTTCAGCAGGCGACGCACCTCATCGGCATGGTCACTGGAGGTGCTGAAGGAAAACAACGACTCTTTTTTCCCCAACAAGGAAACCGCCAAGAAAAAAGGTAAGGAGCACCTAATGTCGCTCAGTGCGAACAGTGCCTCGCCGAAACTTTCCAACGCCATGACGGAGGGCACGCTCAGCGACCAGAGATCCTGGTCGGGTACCTCCTCTAAACAATAAATCTTGATGACGCTTTCCTGGTAACCTGCAAGTACTTTTTTCACCAGCTCTTCAGGCGGGGGCTGGGTGGCGAAAAATTCTGCGGGCGAGGTATAGGAAGAGAAATGGAAGTCCTCAAACAACTGCCGAATGGCCTTATCCCTGGCTTTCAAAGACATCACTGCGGATATGGCCGAATGGGAGCTGGCGACTGCGTAAATCATGATCTTGGCCCGGGCCAGGGCTCGGAGGAAATTGCCCACTATTTCCGGGCGCCGACTATAGGCGTAAAGGGAGACAATGCAGGTGCCCGGGTGCAATCTGGCCACGTCTTGAGTAGAGCTGCAACTGGCCTTAGCCAGGGAATAATTGATGGCCCCGGCCTTGATGTCGGTGCAGATGACGGAAGCGCTATTCAATCCACCGCCCCCGGTCATGTGGGTCAGGAAAGTAGCGTTGATTCTTTGTTGGGCTAAGGGCACACAGATGCCAGCACGGAGGTGGTCATCACCGCTTGATGAAGAGACCGCCACGCAGGCGCCCCCTTCCACGATTTTCAGGCCTCCGACTGCGATGCTTTCGTATGTCATTAAATTCTCGTCTCCGATAAGTGATGTATCGGGGTTTTATACCGTTTTCGGTTTTCCGTTTTCAGTTTTCCGTAAGATAATTTGGGGAATTCATTATGTTAACCGGAGAGTTTGTTGCATCTGAATCTGAAATTGGTATTATCCCCTTTGGCC
>CAYNMI010000230.1:1416-4370 GCA_964398095.1 uncultured Desulfobacca sp. | reverse complement strand
ACCTGCCACGACAAGTTCGGCAAGCCCAAAACCGTGCCCTGGCACCAGCGCC
Source organism: uncultured Desulfobacca sp. (assembly GCA_964398095.1). Taxonomy (GTDB): domain Bacteria; phylum Desulfobacterota; class Desulfobaccia; order Desulfobaccales; family 0-14-0-80-60-11; genus 0-14-0-80-60-11. Next base: position 4,318 of record CAYNMI010000230.1, on the reverse strand, counting down.
CCTGGGACGGCACCCGGCTTCCCATAACCGTCGATGCGGAATCGGAATTAAGCCGTATCATCAAGAGCCATCTGGAGGACGCCGGCGGCCAGAAACTCTTCCAGTGGATCAAGGGACGCGTCCCCTTCTGGTCCTATGCCAACTTCCGGGAAGCCCTGGAGGTGATTGCGGTTCAGGCCAAAGCCGGCGACGGCCCCAAGGCCGCGGCCGTGGGCGCCCTGACCCTGCTCCTGGACCGGCGCTACGATCCCGGGGACAAGAAACGCAGCCACCTGCAGCGCCTGCTCTTGGAGGTGCTGACCGAGATTTTTAAGGCGACCCCGCCCCTGGGGCAGCCCCATGCCAGCCGCTTCCGCTGGGTCGATTTCGAGACCCGGGAACGCCTGAGCCCCCCGCCCCGGGACGACGCGGTGCTGGTCCTGGATGCCACCGGCTTCCCGCCGGAAGGCGACGACTGCGACGCCCGCTTCCTGTGCCGGGCCTTCGAGCTGGGCTGGCGCCAATTTCTGACCTACGGCTACAAGGGCCAGCGCTTCCTGGGCTGCGGCTTCGGGCCCGACACCGATGACGTGCGCATCGACGCCTACGGCAGCACCGGCGACTACCTGGCCTCCGGCATCGACGGCATGTCCCTCCATATCCACGGCAACGCCCAGGACCAGTTGGGCCAGATCATGAAGCGGGGCAAACTGGTGGTTTACGGCGACGTGGGCCAGACCTTCATGTACGGCGCCAAGGGCGGCGACGTCTACGTCATGGGCAACGCCGCCGGCCGGCCCTTCATCAACGCCGTGGGCCGCCCCCGGGCCGTGATCAACGGCACCGCCCTGGACTTTTTGGCCGAATCCTTCATGGCCGGCAACCCCTTTGCCGGCGGCGGTTTTATCATCGTCAACGGCCTGGAGTTCGACGCCCGGGGCCACATCCGCTCCCAGCGCACCCCTTATCCCGGCGGCAACCTCTTCTCCCTGGCCTCCGGCGGCGCCATTTACATCCGGGACCCCTATAACCAGGTCGTGGACGAGCAACTGAACGGCGGCGAAATCGTGCCCCTGACCGCGGCGGACTGGGACCTCATTCTCCCCTACCTCCAGGAAAACGAGCGCCTCTTCGGCATCTCCATCGAGGAAGACCTCCTCACCGTGGAAGGCCGCCTCCATGCCCCGGACCAGGTCTACCGCAAGGTCCAGGCCGTCAAACTGGCGATCCTCACCCAGGTGGAGGACTCCTGGGAATAAGTGTAGGGCGGGAAAGCAAAGCGCCTCCCGCCTCCAGAGCCGTAGGGCGGGAAAGCGAAGCGCCTCCCGCCTTCAGTAGTTGGACGGCGGGAAAGTGAAACGCCTCCCGCCTTCAGTAGTTGTAGGGCGGGAAAGCGAAGCGCATCCCGCCTCCAGTAGTTGTAGGGCGGGAAAGCGACGCGCATCCCGCCTTCAGCATTCAAAGGCGGACCCCCTCGGGTCCGCCCTCTTCTTATGGGGAGCCTATCCTCCGCCGGCTCAACTCCAACTAAAAAATTTATAGCAGTTGCCAAAAGAGCCTCTTGCCAAGAGGCATTTTGTCATCCTGAGCGAAGCGAAGGATCTCGTATTTTCAACCGGTTATGAGATTCTTCGGTCGCTCCGCGCCTTAAGAATGACAGTCATGGAGATATTTGCAAGAGAGTCAAAAGTAATTCTTTTCCGTAGGGGCGTAGCGTGCTATGCCCAGGAGGTTTGAGGGCACAGGCCGCAGTGCCCCGACGCTTCATCAAAATACCGTCATCGGCCAGAACTTTTGGCAATTGCTCTATCAGTCCCAGGGCTCAACCCCTCAACGAGTTCCTGCCTTCTTTCCCACGACCTCACTCTGTGCAGTTTAAAACCGCCTAAAATATCCGGAATTTTCAGAACTCCTCTATCTTTCCTAATATCTTTATAAATACTTGACAAATACCCTTAAAGTATGCTTACCATAATACCCTGCCACAAAGCCAAACCCGCCGCGAGTCGGGGACGGAAAGCTAAGGGTCTTTAACTCTGCGAAAATCGCCGGGTTGCCTGAATAAGAATTGCTGCGGTTTTTATTTCTAGCCTGCTATGACCCGCGGCTTACGTACTGCTCCCGGTACAGGGCAATTGCCACCTGCCTCGCCCCGGAACCCTGCACCCGTGATTTATGTGGGGGTGCACGTTTTAGGAGGTGGTGTCATGAAAAAATTCTCGTCTCGATGCGCCCTGATCATCGCGGTTCTGTGCCTGGCTGCCCCGGCGGCCGCCTGGGGAGATGTCATTGATATCGGAGCCGCGGCCGATACCTTAGTTGAGAGCGGCCGTCCCGATAAAAATTATGGCGCGGTTAACATATTAATGGTCTATGCTGACGACTCTGGCGGCGGCACTTTTTATCGTACTTACTTGAAATTTGACCTGACTGGGATTCCCACCGGGGAGAGCATCAGTGGGGCGACCCTTCATTTAGATTCTTGGTTTCAATCAGACGGACCTTATAACCCCGTTGCTGTGTTTCTCGCCGGTAATGGCTGGACTGAGACCGGCCTAACCTGGAAAAACCAACCTGGTGTTTCCACCAAACTGGCGCAGCAGGACATTACTCCCGGCGGCTGGGTTGTATTTGATTTGGGCTCGTTGACGGGAGGCGGCGGCGGTGCCGTGTCCTTTATGCTCAGATTTGAGCCCGAGGAAGGCCATAACGCCTCATACACTTTCAACAGCAGAGAACATACGGATGGACCCTATCTTGAGGTCACCACCAGCGCCGTCCCCCTCCCCCCCGCCGCGCTTCTGTTGGGCTCCGGCCTCCTGGGACTGGCGACCTGGAAGAGGTTATCGGCTCTATAACGAAACTTTTCTATCCTGCAAGTGTCCGGTGGCACAGGCGTCTCCCCTGGGTTTGGCGTAGGGTG
>CAYNMI010000230.1:0-1316 GCA_964398095.1 uncultured Desulfobacca sp. | reverse complement strand
AGAGCCGTAGGGCGGGAAAGCGAAGCGCATCCCGCCTTCAGCACTTGGGAACGAGTTGCCCCCCCTCCCCCTGCCCTCTTTATCTTCCAGACAAAATTATCTCTTGACAGCCCTATCAATTTACGCTAATTTTGTGAAAAATTACACAAAAGGTGGGTTATGGTCTTTCCCGTATCCGGCGTGGAAGTCAACCCCCTCATTCCACCGCTCATCGCCCTGGTCATCTCCATTTTCACCTCCATGGGAGGCATCTCCGGGGCCTTTCTGTTGCTGCCCTACCAGGTAAGTATCCTCAACTTCACCAGCCCCTCGGTTTCTCCCACCAACCTGGTGTTCAACATCGTGGCCATCCCTTCCGGCGTCTACCGCTATATCCGGGAGGGCCGCATGAACTGGCCCGTGGCCTGCATGGTGATCGCCGGAACCTTGCCCGGCATCTTCGTGGGGGCCCTCATCCGGGTCAACTGGATGCTCAACCCCCGGAACTTCAAACTCTTCGTGGGCTGCGTGCTGCTCTATATCGGCCTGCGCCTCCTCTATGAGCAGACCCCCCGGGCCAGAAGAAAGAAGCGCAAGATCCAGGAGTTCGAGGCCCGGGTCCAGGAGCGCCTGAAAACGGTCCTGGCAGGAGCGGGCCACACCTCCGGCCGTGGCCTCCCCCCCGCCGCCCGGGTCAAAACCGTCAACTGGAACTTGCGGCGGGTCACCTATGAATTCTTGGGGGAAAGCTTCACCTTTAACGCCCCGGGCCTGTTTATGCTGGCCCTGGGGGTGGGCCTCATCAGCGGCACTTACGGCATCGGCGGCGGCGCCCTCGTCGCCCCCTTTCTGGCCGCGGTCTTTGAACTGCCCATCTACACCATCGCCGGGGCGACCCTCATGAGCACCTTCCTTACCTCAGTGGCCGGGGTGGCCTTTTACTCGGCCATTGCGCCCTTCTACCCGAATATCGGGCCGGTGGCCCCGGACTGGACCCTGGGGGCGCTCTTCGGTATCGGCGGCTTCGCCGGCATGTACATCGGCGCCCGTATCCAGAAACTCTTTTCCGCCAAAGTCATCCGCATCGGCCTGGGCCTCGTCATCTCCGCCCTGGCCCTGCGCTATATCGCGGGCTTTTTCCTGAGCTAGGCCGCCTCGCGCCACTCTGCTTCCCGGCCGAAAATCCGCTTTTTTTGAATCCCCGCGCAAAAGGGTATACCATCTGCCATATCCTTTGTTTATTATAGAGATGAGGATTAAGATTGATTCCAGATTCAGATGTAACAAACTCTCCGGCTAACATAATGAATTTCCTAAATTATTTTACGGAAAACTGA
>CAYNMI010000229.1:0-4386 GCA_964398095.1 uncultured Desulfobacca sp. | reverse complement strand
GACCCGGCTCCTCCAGGAAGAGCGGGACCGGGTGGCGGCCAACGCCGATTTTCTCGCCATGATCGTCCACGACATCAAGGCGCCCCTGACCGGAGTGCGCCTGACCATCGAGGCCCTGGAGGATGAAACCCTGCCCCCGGATATCCATCACAAGTTGCAAGGCATCATCCAACGGAGCGAAGGCCTCCTGTTGCACCTCCACAATGTCCTGGATTTAAGCCGGTTTGAATCCGGGCGTCTGGCCCTGAAACCGGAGCCGGTGCCCCCGGGCTTTATCATCCAGCGCCTCCTGCATCACTTCGGGGCCCTGGCCCTGCACCAGGGGGTCAACCTGGTGGCGCCGCCGCCGACGGACCTGCCCCCCATTATGGTGGATGAGCCTTCCCTGGATCGGATCCTGGCCAATCTGCTGGTCAACGCCCTGGCCGCGACCCCCCGGGGCGGCGAAATTCAGGTGCAGGCGCTCCCGGGGTCTGACCACCGGGAAGTGGAAATTATCGTGGCGGATACGGGTTGCGGCCTGAACCCCGAGGAACAGGAGCACCTCTTCGAAAAGTACCGCCTCTTTCGTCATAAGAATGACGGGTCGGGGTTAGGGCTCTATATCTGCAAGACCCTGGTGGAGGCCAACCAGGGCCGCATCTGGGTGGAGAGTGGCGCGGGCCAGGGAGCCGCCTTTCATCTGGCCTTCCCCGCTGCCCGGGAAGGTTTGGCCGCGCCGGGGCTGGAGGAGATACCCCCGGTTCCATCCGAAACCTTGAATCCCTGACTTGCGCAAAGGGGAAGGCGTCAGATAAAATTACAAAAAAGCAAGCCGCCGCGGCGCCTCTTAAGCCAAATCTGGAACCTGCTTCCCTGACGGGAAGTTGATAACCTTTAACGTACACCTGGCCCCGGCCGTTCGTTGGGAGACTTAATTGGAACCGAGCCCCTGGATTTTAGTGATCGATGATGACCGCTGGACCCGGGAAGCCCTGGTGGCCATTCTGCGCCGGGCCGGTTATCAGGTCACGACCCTGGAGAGTTTTGACCGGGAACTGAATGCCGGTCATTTCCCCGAGCGTTACCAGGTGGCTGTGGTAGATTATCACCTCCCTTACCTTAACGGCCTGGAGGTGGCCCGGCGCTTGAAACAGTTCCAGCCGGACTGCCGCATCGTCATGATTTCTTCCGAGCTTCCCAACCTGCCGGAACTTGCCGGTCAGGAGGCCGTGGTGGAACGGTTCCTGGCCAAACCTTTCTCCAAAGACGCCATTCTGGAGGTGATCGCCCAGCTTTGTCCGTCCCCGGCGCCGTGAACCTGGCGTTTCTGGAAGACCCTGCCGCCGCCGGAGACCTTCCGGAGTGGGTCCTTTCCTATGTCCGCCGGGAGCGCCTGTTCACGGCCGGGGATCGGATCCTGGTGGCGGTCTCCGGCGGGCCGGATTCGGTGGCCCTCCTCCATCTCCTGGTGGGGCTGGGCCCCGGATTGCCCCTGGACCTGGGCGTGGCCCACTACGACCATGGCCTCAGGGGGGCGGACTCCCGGGGCGATGCCGACTTCGTGGCCGCCCTGGCCCAGGGCCTAAACCTGCCGGTTCACCTGGGGCGCGGCGAGGTTAAAGCCGCGGCCGCCCGGGACAAGGTTTCTCTCCAGATGGCGGCCCGCAAGCTGCGTCTGCGGTTTCTCCACGACACCCGCCGCCAGCACGCCTACACCAGGATTGCCTTGGGCCACACCGCCGACGACCAGGTGGAGCTCTTCTGGCTGCGCCTGCTCCGGGGCGCGGGGCTGGAGGGCCTGAAGGGCATGTGGCCGGCCACCCCCGCGGGCCTGGTGCGGCCGCTTCTGGCCGTGGGCAAGGCGGTCCTGCTGGCCTGGCTCCAGCGGGAAGCCCTGCCGTACCGCCTTGATGCCAGCAACCTGAGCCGGACTTACCTGCGTAACCGGGTGCGCCTGGACCTTCTGCCCCACCTCAGCCAACTCTACAACCCCCGCCTGGCCCAAACCATCTGGCGGACCCAGACCCTGCTCCAGGAGGACGAGCGGCTCCTGGTCAAAGACACGGAGGCGGCCTGGGACCGGGTGGTCCAAACCCTGGCTCCGGACTGCTTTGCCCTGGACCTGGACCGGTTTTTCAGCCTGGAGCTGGCCTTGCAACGGCGGGTGGTCAGATTGGCGGTGGGTAAGATCGGCGTCGAGGTGACCCTTACGGCCCCACAAGTGGAGGCGCTCCTGGCCCTGGCCCGGAGTGGCAGAAGTGGCGGCCTGATCGCCCTGGAGGATGGCGTCCAGGTGGCCCGCGCGGGCGCGGCTTTGCATATCATGAAGGCCCTGCCGGAGCCGACCGGGCAGGCCACCCCGCTGCCTCCCGCCCCGGGGCAGGTGGAGTCCCCCGGGGGCTGGCGCTGGCGGCTGGTTCGGCGTGATAGCCACCCCAATGAGCCCTGGCCACCCCCGGAGGTGGCCCGGCTGGATGCGGCGCGGGTCCCCCGGCCCCTTGAGATTCGCGCCTGGCGGCCCGGGGACCGCTTCTGGCCCCAGGGGGCTCCGGGGCCCAAGAAACTCCAGGATTTTTTCGTGAATGCCAAAATTCCCCGCTGGCTCAGACCCCACCTGCCCCTGGTGGCCGCCGGCCAGGAGATTGTCTGGGTGCCGGGCCTCCGGGTGGCCGAACCCGCGAGACTCCTCCCCGCCAGCCGGGATATTTGGGAACTTACCCTAACCCCCGCCACCCCCGACGCCAGCCGCATCTGGGAAATCCTGGGCCGGCTGCGGGGTGAGAAAGCCGTTGGGGGAGGGGGCTAAGGGCGCCAGCCCTTACCCCCACCCCCAATCCCTTTAGAAAAAATTGGGAGGGGATTTTGCACGGAGGGCGGGGGACTGGTAGCCATGGGCGTCTCGCCTGTGGTCCCCGGCCCTCCCCTCAAAACATTTTGTAATGCCAAGATACGTTCATAGAAGTAAGAAGAGCTTCGGCCCTGTAGGGGCACACCTGCGTGTGCGCCCTCAAGCAAGGGCGGACACATAGGTCCGCCCCTACACGAGATAAATTACTTCTTTGAGCGCAACTCGGTATAAGAGGTCCTTTCCTTGCCCCAATCCGGCCCTGCCCTCCTTTTGATCAACCCCTGGGTCTACGATTTCGCGGCCTATGATTTTTTCGCCCGGCCCCTGGGGCTGCTCTATCTGGCAGGACGGCTTCGAGCCCAGGGATACGAAGTCCATTTTCTGGATTGCCTGGACGCGCCCCACGTCCGGTCCGGGCCCTTCGGCACCGGCCGCTACCCCAAGGAAATCATCCCCACGCCCGCGGCCCTGGCGGGGATCACCAGGCGCTACGGGCGCTACGGCCTGAGCGAGGCGGCCTTTCGCCAACGCCTGGCCCAGGTCCCCAAACCCGCGGCCATCCTAGTGACCTCCCTCATGACCTACTGGTATCCGGGAGTGGCCGCGGCCATCCGTCTGGCCCGGGAGCATTTCCCCGGAGTGCCGGTTATCCTGGGGGGGATTTACGCCACCCTGTGCCCGGAACACGCCCGAGCGCACAGCGGCGCCGATCAGGTGGTTACGGGCCCCGGAGAAGAAGCCGTTCTTTCTTTTCTGGAGGAGGTCACCGGCTGCCCCCTGCCAGAGCCGAACTTTCCAACCCCGGAAGATTTGGACTCCCTCCCCTATCCGGCCCTGGACCTCCTGGCCCACCCGGCTTATATCCCCATCCTCACCTCCCGAGGCTGCCCCCTGGATTGCGCCTACTGCGCCTCCCGGCTGCTGCAACCCGGCTACCGGCGCCGCAGTCCCCTGGCCGTGGTGGAGGAATTGATTCACTGGCAGGCGCGCCTGGGCCTCGTCGACGCGGCCTTCTATGACGACGCCCTGCTGCTCCAGGCCGCAGACCACCTGCTGGTGATGCTGGAAGAACTGCACCGGCGCGGCCGCACCTTCCGGTTCCATAGCCCCAACGGCCTCCATGCGCGTCTGATTACCCGGGAAGTGGCCCGGGGGCTCAAAGGGGCCGATTTCGCCACCCTGCGCCTGGGCGTGGAGACCACCGCCTGGGGAGAAGCCCGCCTGGACCGGAAACTTGCCCAAGGGGAACTGGAAGCCGCCCTGGCCTATCTCCAGGAGGCCGGGTTCGCCCCGGCGGCCATTGGGGTCTACCTCCTCATCGGCCTCCCGGACCAGGACGAGGGCGAGGTGACCGCCTCCATCCGGCGGGTGAAGCAACTGGGAGCCACCCCGGTGTTAACCCAATACTCCCCCATCCCCGGCACGGCCCTGTGGCCCCGGGCCGTGAACTGCTCGCGCTACGACCTGACCGCCGACCCTCTCTTTCACAACAACTCCCTCTTCCCCTGCTGGCCGCAGTTTTCCTGGGACCGCTACACCCGCCTCAAACGCCTGGC
>CAYNMI010000228.1:0-4445 GCA_964398095.1 uncultured Desulfobacca sp. | reverse complement strand
CGTTCCCAAGCAGGAGCTTGGGAGCGAGGCTTAAAAAGTTTTTGGTGGCACCGGTTTCTTACCGGTGCGGGTGCACAGGTTGAAAACCTGTGCCACCAACGGGGGCAGGACTGGCGGGCAAGGCCCGCTATTGGTGCGTAAAACGCACCCTACGATTCTGCTCACTGCTTACTGCTCACGGCTCACTGATACGAAATCACCGTCCAGGCATCCATGGCCGCGAACATCACCAGCCAGAAGGCAACTTGCACCAGCCAGGCGTTGCGCCGGCGCCGGGGGGTGGTGAGCACCCGTTCATCCAGGACCGTCAAGAAATTATACATGACCGCACATTCCAGGGCAAAGGGTGCGAAGCCCAGGTAGCCCAGGACCGGCATTTCGAAGACCTTGGCGAAGTTGAGCACCGGCAGGGTATAGACCCACTTGGTGATGGCGAACCAATTCCAGGATTCCCACCACAGGCCGCAGATTAACCCCGCGGCCAGGAGGCACAGGGATTCCCGGCGCTCACCCTGGGCGAAGCGCCGGATGAGGGAGTCTCCCCCCAAAAGGTCGCAGAAGGGGTCCAGGAGGAAAATAAAGGCGCCCCAAACCAGGGCAAAGGCGTAGCGGGGCCAGACCAGGGGCAAAACCAGCAAGGCCACCCCCAGGCACAGGGAGACCGGCTGCCAGTTCCCCAGGCGGAGGGGCCGGCCTTTTGCGCCTTTAAAGGCCCCCACCGCCTCCAGGACCTGGGCGGTGAGCAGCACCCCGGGCAGCACCGTGGCAAAGGCCAAAGCGTAGCCGCCCCAGCGGAGCCACCAGAGGGGCGCCACCGCCACGTAACCCCAGTTTTTCAGGGCCAAGTTGAGGGCTTCAAAGATGAGCCACACGGTGGTGGACCAGAAAAACATCTGGAGAGACCGCCGGGGCTGACTGGCCAGCCAGGATTCGCCCCGCCAGCGACCCAGGAGGCCGTCCAAAAAAACGATATAAGGATACCAGGCAAAGAAGTAGAGATACTGGAGAATAGCGGTTTTCCCGGCGATAATCCCCCCCAGGCCGACGGCCCACCCGGCCAGGGCCAGGCTGATCTCCAGATTGGCCAGATGCTTGACATTCCTCATGATTTTTGCTGCCTCCCCTCATATCATAACCTTCCCCACCGGGATTTCAAGGGCAGCGCCGGGGGGGGAAAACCCCTAACCTGCTTTTTTCTCTTGCAATCCCGGTAAAATCCTGCTATACGGGAAAAATCTCAGTGTTACTGGGACGCCTCGGGGGAGGTAACGTTTATAATTCCCAGACCTGTACAACCGCAAACCCGGACCAGTAGGTGAGAGGAGTCTCATAATGATATCCTGGCTCGTGGGGGTGGTAGTTTGCCTGGCGTTTCTGGCGGGATGTGGCGGTCCCCAAAAAACTGATCTGGCGAAGGTGGACCAGGCCCAGCAGGAAATGACCGCACCGGCGCCGGATGAGGGTCCCGACGCCAGCCTGACCGAAGAGTTGAGCGCCAAGCGCCTGGAAGAGCTGTACGCCAAGAGCGGCATCCCCGGCTGGGACCCCAGCCTGGAAGCTGAATTGAAGCAATGGGGCCATCAGGTCAAATTTGATGTGCCCATCCAGATGAACAAACAGGTCCGGGCCTACCTGGTCTATTTCTCCACGGAGCGCAAAGAGACCATCCGGCGCTACCTGGCCCGCTCCACCCGCTACCTGCCCATGATCAAGGAAGTCTTCCAGGAGGCCGGCTTGCCGGAAGACCTGGCCTATCTGGCCATGATCGAGAGCGGCTTCAGCAACCGGGCAACCTCACCGGCCCACGCCTGCGGCATGTGGCAGTTCATCAAAGGCACCGGCCTGCGCTACGGGCTGACCATCAACAGTTACGTGGATGAACGCCGTGACCCGGAGAAAGCCACCCGGGCCGCGGCCAAATATTTGCTGGATCTCTACAAGCAGTTCGGCTCCTGGTACCTGGCGGCGGCCTCTTACAACTGCGGCGAGGGCCGGGTGCAGCGGGAATTGAACCAGAGCAACCACAAAAACTTCTGGGAACTTTCCGCCAATAAGTGCCTGCCCACGGAAACCAAGAATTACGTGCCCCAGATGATCGCGGCCACCATCATCGCCAAAAACCCGAAAAAGTTCGGCTTTAAGAACGTGCCCTACTTGCCGGCGGTGAAATACGACAAGGTCAGGGTGAACGAGGCCACATCGCTGACCGCCGCGGCCATGGCGGTGAATGTGCCCGTGGAAGAACTACAGGCCCTGAACCCGGAATTGCTGCGGGGCGTCACGCCTCCGGATGATCCCGCTTTCACCCTGTACCTGCCACCCAACAGCCAAGACTTGTACACCAAGAACATCACCCTGGCCCGCATCGAGCATCCGGCGGTGGCCTCGCACCCCATCCGGACCGCCAGGAGATACGGGCATTCTCATACCAGGAGCAGGAAATCTCATAGCCGCGAGGCCGAATTGGCGCACAAGTCCGAGCATCAGGCCAAGCACCACACCTATGCCAGGTCCGCCAAGAAATCCAGGCACCGGACTTATGCCAAACATGAGAAGAGGGGACACCGGGCCCCGGTGGTAGAGGCCTGTCTGCTCGGGACGCCCTCTGTGGCCGCCCGGCATAGCGAGGGGCAAAGAAACCGGGGGGCCGTCAAAGGCGCCTCCAAGGGCAAGGCCAAAAGACATGCGGTGAAAAGCAAGAGATCCCGGGAGACCCGGTTGGCCAGGAAAACCAACAACTCCTCCCGGAGTTCCAGCAAATACAGGAAATCCTCTAAGCGCACCAAGGAGAGATATTCCCGGTCCAAGTCCAAGCGGCCCATCATGATTTCCGAAGCCCGGTAGCCTTACCGGGCTGCGGCCCGCCAGCGCTTTTCCAAAAATATTTCTTGCCCCCCTTGCATTTCCAGGGATAGTGGTTACAATTAGTTCGATTATTAGCACTCACTATGGTTGAGTGCCAATATAGCTGAAATCCTTAATTCACCGCGAGGAGGTTGTATATGAAGGTCAAACCCTTGAATGACCGAGTTCTGATCAAACGGATTGAAGAAGTGCAGGTCACCAAAGGCGGCATCGTCATCCCCGACACCGCTAAAGAGAAACCCATCGAAGGCAAAGTCATCGCCGTGGGCCCCGGCAAAATGAGCGAGCAGGGGCAGCGCATGGCCCTGCAACTTAAAGAAGGCGACCGCGTGCTTTTCGGCAAGTATGCCGGCACTGAAATCAAGATGGAAGGCGAAGAATACCTGATGATGCGGGAAGAAGACATCCTGGCCGTCCTTACCGACTAACCGCAGTGTTTTTCCATCAACTAACCTGAATTTCTGCCGTATTCAGCAATTACCTTAAGGAGGACAGTAAGCTCATGTCTGCAAAAGAAATCAAATATGACATCAAGGCCCGGGAGGCTATGCTCCGGGGCGTCAATACCCTGGCGGACGCGGTCAAAGTGACTTTGGGTCCCAAAGGCCGCAACGTCATCCTGGAAAAATCCTTCGGCGCCCCGGCCATCACCAAGGACGGCGTCACGGTGGCCAAAGAGATCGAACTGGAAGACAAATTCGAGAATATGGGGGCCCAGATGGTTCGGGAAGTGGCCTCCAAGACCTCGGACGTGGCCGGCGACGGCACCACCACCGCCACCATCCTGGCCCAGGCCATCTATAAAGAAGGCTCCCGCCTGGTGGCCGCCGGCACCAACCCCATGGCCTTAAAGCGGGGCATCGACCAGGCCGTCACCGCGGTGGTGGACGAGCTCCACAAGATTTCCAAACCCACCAAAGACCAGAAAGAGATCGCCCAGGTCGGCACCATCAGCGCCAACAACGACTCCTCCATCGGCAACATCATCGCGGACGCCATGGCCAAGGTCGGCAAAGAAGGCGTCATCACCGTGGAAGAAGCCAAAGGCATGGAAACCAACCTGGAAGTGGTGGAAGGCATGCAGTTCGACCGGGGCTATATCTCCCCCTACTTCGTCACCAATCCCGAGAAGATGGAAGCCGCCCTGGAAGAGCCCTACATCCTCATCCACGAGAAGAAGGTCAGCGCCATGAAAGACCTGCTGCCGGTGCTGGAGACCATCGCCAAGATGGGCAAACCCCTGGTGATCATCGCCGAGGACGTGGACGGCGAGGCCCTGGCCACCCTGGTGGTCAACAAGCTCCGGGGCACCCTGCAGGTGGCCGCGGTCAAGGCCCCCGGCTTCGGCGACCGCCGCAAGGCCATGCTGGAAGATATCGCCATCCTCACCGGCGGCCAACTCATCTCCGAGGACATGGGCTGGAAGCTGGAAAACGTCACGGTGAAGGAACTGGGCACCGCCCGGAAAGTGAGCCTGGACCGGGATAACACCACCATCATCGACGGCGGCGGCGACCGGGCCGCCATCGAAGGCCGGGTCAAACAGATCCGGGCCCAGATCGATGAGACCACCTCGGACT
>CAYNMI010000227.1:0-4468 GCA_964398095.1 uncultured Desulfobacca sp. | reverse complement strand
AGCATGGAGCCGATATAGGGGTTGTCCTGGGCGTCCAGCTTGATGGTGGCGCAGGGGGCCTGGGTGAGGCTCTGAAGATAGTCCGCCACCACGTGTTCTTCCAGGGAGTACGGCGTAAAGGGATAGATGCCTTCCGTTTCCCGGGCCGCCAGGGACAGGTGCATGATGACCAGGCGCCCGAAGAGCATGCTCAGGAACCGGCAGTGGAAGGGGGAGAGCAAAAACGCGGTTTGGGCGGTGCGCAGCCGGAAATAAAACTGGAACTCCGCCAGTTCCAGCCGGATCACATGATAGATGGTGTTCTCATTTTCCGTCAGGTTGGGATAAATGACGCCCCGGACTTCCATGAGGTTCCGCTGCAAGTAAGTGGTGAAGCAGGGGAAAAGCTCCAGACCGCCGGATTGCTCCAGGGCCTCCAGGTCCGGCCGGTCCAGCCATTCCACGCTGCACGTGGTGATGTCGTACACCAGGCGCAAGACCTCGGGGGTGGTAATGAGGGAGTTGAGCCGGGCGGCGAGGAACTCCCGGGTTTGGACATGAGCTTTGGCCATCAACGCCGATTTTCCTTTATGGAGAAGGTGCGGGATTCAAAACCCCTAACCCTTAAATAATACCAGATTTTTCCCGAAGCGCCAAAGGCCGGGTCAGGGGCGCGGCCGCAGTCCCCGGCAGAAGGCGGCCAGGTCCTGGCGGCCGGCCCGGATATCCGCGGCCAGGGCGGGCCAATCCAGGCTGGTGAACCGGCGCGCCGTCAGGAGCCAGCGGCCGCCCACCATGACGTGGCGCACGTCCGCGGCCCGGGCCGCATAGACCAGGTGGGAGTAAGGGTCGTACAGGGGGGTGAGGTGGGGCTGGTCCAGGCCCACCACGATGAGGTCCGCGGCCTTTCCCGGGGTCAGGGTCCCGGTGGTCTCCCCCAGCCCCAGGACCCTGGCGCCTTCCCGGGTGGCCAGGGCCACCACCTGGGCCGCGGGCATAAGCGTCGGGTCACGGCCCCAGACCTTGTGGAGGCGGGCCGCCAGGCTCATTTCACCCCACAGGTCCAGGTTGTTGTTGGAGGCGGCCCCGTCCGTTCCCAGCCCCAGCGTCACCCCCCGCCGGAGCAGGTCCGGGATGGGCGCCACCCCGGCCGCCAGTTTCAGATTGCTTTCGGGGCAGTGGCTCACTTTCACCCCCCGTTGGGCCAGAAGTTCCTGATCCCCGGGCCCCAGCCAAACGGCATGGACTGCCACGGTCAGCTCATCCAGAATCCCCAGATCGTCCAGATAAGCCCCCGGGGACCGGCCGGTTCGGCGTTTGAGGCCGGTCACTTCCTCCCCGGTTTCCGCCAGGTGAATAAAAAACGGCGCCCCCCGGGCCCGGGTCAGGTCCTTGGCCTTGACCATGGTCTCCGGCCCGCAGGTGTAAGGCGAGTGGCAGAAGACCGAGGAGGTGATGCGCTCCGGGTACGCCGCGCCCGAGTCCAGGAAGGCCGCGGCCACCTCCAGGTTGCGGGCCGGGTCCGGGACGCCGGGGGCCGGGAAGTCCACCACGCCCTGGGCCACTACGGCCCTGAGGCCGGTCTCGGCCAGGGCCCGGCGCACCGCATCCTCGAAAAAGTAGCCGTCGGCCACAGTGGTGACGCCCCCCCGGATCAGCTCCGCCGCGGCTAAAAGCGCCCCCCGGTAGACCCGGTCGGCATTGAGCCAGCCGCCCTCGGCCGGAAAGATGAACTCATGCAGCCATTGCTGCAAAGGCAGATCGTCGGCCAGGCCCCGGAACCAGACCATGGGCGCGTGGCAATGGGTATTGACCAGCCCGGGCAGCACCAGGTCCCCCCGGGCGTCCAGGCGCTCCCGGGCGGCGGGGAGGTCTGCGGGGGCCGCGGCCTGCCCCAGCGCCGCGATTTTGCCGCCCTGCACCGCCACGTAGCCGTGCGGCAGCGGCTCGGCGCCGGGGACCAGCGTCAGGACCAGGGCATTATGAATCAGGCAGTCCCACATGATGATTTTCCTAAACCCTTATAGCAACTTACGGCGGTTACTTCCTTTTCCTCCCCTCTCATCCATCAAGGCAGAGCCGAATAGATGGGATCGACTTGATGCCTGCCTTCATAAAAAACCCGGCAACTTAACTTACCCCCTCTCCCCCCGTGTCGGGGGGAGAGGGTTGGGGTGAGAGGGGCTATATATATAACGTGAGCGTATCTATGAAATCCCGTACTTGGTTCCGGGCCGCCGCTGATCCGCACCGGCCCGCTTCCCCCGCACCTCAAGGTCTGCCGCGGGCCGGGGCCGGCCACCGCCGCCGGAACAGGACAGAGCCGGGATCGGCATAAACCTGGAGCCACTCCGGATCGCCACTCAAAAGGGCATAAGGCCGGGAGCGGAGTTCAATCAGGATCAGGTCCGGCGGATAATGTTCCAAAAAGTGGCGCCAGCCCGGCCGGGCCATGAGAAAGTCAAAATATTCCTTAGTCACCTGGGCGGGATAAACGGTCTCGTAACGTCCGTCAATGGCTACGCGGCATTGGGGGTATAAGCGCCAGAGACAGTATTCTCCCCAATCGAACCACACCAGGAGCTTGCCCGAGAGGTGGCGCCGCTCCAGGTAATCAATGGCCCCCACCGGATAATACATGGCGTTTTGGGTTCCCAGGGCCGGATATGGCGGGACTTCTAACTGCAGCGGGTGGCGGCTGACCAGCCGGTAAGCACAAAAGGCGCTGAGGAGCAGGAGCCCCAGGGCGGGGATTTTCCAGCCCAGGCGGTTAATCCAGGCCATGACGCCGGGCCGGGTCTTTAATTCCCGGCAATACGCAGTGAGCAAGAGGGGCATATAAGCCCCGAACGCCAGGGCAAAAAAGACCCGGTGCCGGTTATGCGTCACCGCCAGGTAGAGGGTGCACAGGAGCACCAAGGCCGGGGTGAATTCCCGCCAGCGGGTCCACCACGCCAGGCAGACCGCCACCGCGGCCAGGGCCAGGAAGTAGAAAAATTCCTGACCCTGCATAAAACCATAGTGATATCCGGCAAAAATCGAGGCCCATTCGGTGATTTCCGGACGAGGCATGGTCACCGCCCGGGCCAGGTAACTCCAATATTTCAGGCCATAGGGGTTGATCAAGGTGGCCAGTCCGGCCAGCAGGAACCACCCGAGATAAGCCCGGCAAGGACGACGGGACAGGGCCTCCCCCAGGGCGTATAAGAAAACCAGCCCCAGGCCGGCAAGAAAACCGCCGTGCAGGTTACACCACACGATTTGGATGGGCACCAGGAGCCATAAGCGGCGCCCCTGTCCCGACAGTCTGGCGGTCTCCAGCAGATAAAGGCAAACAGTAAAAAAGAAGAAGGTGAAAACCTGGGCCCGCATCCCCCGGTAACCGAGGGACATGCCCGCGAGGCTAAAACCCAAGATCAGGACCGTGGGGAGCAGGCCGGCGCCCCGCCGGCGGGCGGTGAGATAGAGCCCTCCTATGGTGGCCAGACCCAGGGCATATTTGAGCACCTGGAGCCCCGGGGCCCCCAGGGTCCGGTAGAGGGGGTAAAAGACCACTCCGGTAAGCCATTCGTGATAGACCCAGGGCTTGAGGGTGGGTACATAAGCAAAAACATCAAGATAGGGGAAGGGTTTCTGGCCCCAGAACAGCCGGCCAAAGGCCAGGTAGCCCCAAAGATCCGGATCCGCAATGGCGCTGCTGAACCAATACAGCATAAAGGGGATCATGAAAAGCCAGGCCGCGGCTTTGAGGTTCAGGCGGCGAGGTTTCAGACTGTCCGGTTCCATGAGTTATCCCGGTGGAGTTTCAGATCAACTCTCCTGGTCCGGCCAGGCCACCGGGCGGGGCCGCGCCGCGCCAGACTGGGCGAACCTGCGGGGGGCCGGGGGCGGGCCGGCGATACCTTTGCCTACTACAAGCCGGAAAGGGAAGCAAGAATTTTGCGCCGGAGGGCAGACCGGCCGGTCAAGGGGCAGGAATCAGGCAAAAGGACGAGCCCTCTTCCTGATATTTCTCTCTGATGGCGGCAATGACATCGTAAATGGCCAGGAAGGCGTCCACCACCTCCGGATCGAAATGCTTCCCTGACTGATCTTTGATAAACGCGATGGTCATATCTTCGGACCAGGGATCCTTATAGACCCGCTGGGACACCAGGGCGTCATAGACGTCGGCCAGGGCCACGATGCGGCCGGCAAGGGGGATTTCCTCCCTCTGTTTGCCTTCCCCCAACCGCGGCTGCTCCTGGTAAATATCCTCGATTTTCCCCGGATATCCCGTGCCATCCCATTTCTCATGATGGTTCAGGGCGATTTCCGCGGACAGGGCATCCAGGTCGGATTCCTGATTCTTGAACAGACGGGCGCCGTGAATCGTATGGTACTTCATAATCTCGAATTCTACGGCATTCAATTTGGCGGGTTTTTTCAGGATGAGGTCCGAGATGGCCACTTTCCCCAGATCGTGCAGCATGGCGGCGATGCGCAGCAA
>CAYNMI010000226.1:0-4529 GCA_964398095.1 uncultured Desulfobacca sp. | reverse complement strand
CATTGGGGGCCCCCATGAGGCCCACGTCCGCCAGGATCTGGAGTTCCAGGTGAATCCGGCGCTCCCGGCCCGGTTCGCCGGGTTGGCAGAAGCGGGGGGAGCGCAGCCGGGAGGAGACGAAGTGGGCGTTGCCCTTGCCGCCCCGGCCGCCCTTGGCCAGGACCAGGCGTTCCCCGGGGGTCATAAGGTCCGCCAGGAGGCGGCCGGTGTCGGCGTCAAAGACCCGGGTGCCCGGAGGCACCGGCATGATCACCGAGGCGCCGTTTTTGCCGTGGCGGTCCTGGCTCTGGCCCCGGCGGCCGTTATCCGCCTGGATGACGCGGCGGCGCCGGAAATGGCTCAGGGTGCGGAGAGCAGGGGAGACTTCGAAGATGACATCGCCGCCGGACCCGCCGTCACCGCCGTCGGGACGGCCCCGGGGTTGGTAGCGGGCCCGGAGGAAGCTGACACAGCCCGGGCCGCCGTTACCGGCCCGGACCGTGATATCGACTTCGTCGGGGAAGGACTTCAACTTGGGGGATAGACGCTGACCCGCTTACGATCTTTGCCGAAGGCCTCGAATTTGACCACGCCGTCGATCTTAGTGAACAGGGTGAAGTCGCGGCCCATGCCGACGTTGGTCCCGGGGTGGATGCGGGTGCCCACCTGGCGCACCAGGATGGTGCCGGCCGTGACCGCCTGGCCGGCGAACTTTTTGACCCCGCGGCGTTTTCCGGCGCTATCCCGGCCGTTGCGGGAGCTGCCGCCAGCTTTTTTATGTGCCATGCTTGCTCTCCTGGGCCACTCGCCGGGGACTTACCTAGCGGGCCGCCGCCTGGGCGGCGGAGCCGGCCCCGGGCCGGAGTGGCCGTTTTCTGGCTTATTTATAAAAGAATTTCATTAATTTGCAAGGCGGTGAACAGTTGCCGGTGCCCCTGCTTGCGGCGATAATTTTTCCGGCGCTTCTTTTTGAAGATCAGGACCTTCTTGCCCTGGCCCTGGCGCATAATCCGGGTGCGCACGGTGGCGTTGGGCACCAGGGGCTGGCCCACCTGGACGTTGTCGCCGTCGGTCACCAGGAGCACCTGGTCCAGAATCACTTCATCGCCGCGCTCGCCGGGCAGGCGCTCCACCCGGAGCACATCGCCGGGTGCGATGCGGTATTGTTTCCCGCCGGTTTTAATAATGGCGTACACTATAGCCTCCGCAGAAATCCGAACTTTAGACAATCAATTTTACCGGATTTTATGATCTTGTCAAGCCGGTTGCGGAGTAAAATCACTGAAAAGACCGGTTCCGGCCGCGCTGAAGAAAATGGGTCTATTCCGGCCATCCTGGCGACCGGCGATTGACTCAACCCCTCAGGGGCATTATTATGACGGAAAATCAATTTTTTACCAGCGCGAACTTTCCGGCTTCCCGGGCAGAAGCCCCGGGGGTATTTTGAGGGGACCGCCCCTCGGTCACGGAGCAGACATGGACGGCTTACCGGCAATAACCTCGCCCCGGGGATACGTGGTCATTCACGGCCATTTTTATCAGCCGCCCCGGGAAAATCCCTGGATCGAACAGATCGAGGTGGAGCCCAGCGCCTCCCCCTACCACGATTGGAACGCCCGCATCACCGCGGAGTGCTATCGGCCCAACGCCACGGCCCGGGTCTATGACGGCCAGGGGCGCATCCTGGATGTCGTGGACAATTATCAGCATCTCAGCTTCAATTTCGGTCCCACCCTCATCGGCTGGCTGGAGGCCCAGGCGCCGGATACCTATGCCAGGATTCTGGAGGCCGATGCCCAGAGCCTGGCGGCCCTGGGGCACGGCAACGCCATCGCCCAGGCTTATAACCATGCCATCCTGCCCCTGGCCAGGGCCCGGGATCGGGAAACCCAGGTCATCTGGGGCCTCAGGGACTTTGAGCTCCGGTTCCGGCGGCCGGCGGCGGCCCTGTGGCTGCCGGAGACCGCGGTGAATTATCCCACCCTGGCCACCCTGGTGGACCACGGCCTGAAGTTCGTGCTCCTGTCGCCCTACCAGGCCAAGCGGGTGCGTTCCCTGGCCGGGGGGGACTGGACCCCGGCGCCGGGGGGCCTGGATACCACCCAGGCGTACCGCTGCTTTGTGCCCGAGGGCGCCAAAGACGGCCGGAAGCGCCGCTTCATCGACGTGTTTTTTTATAACGGCGAGGTGGCGGCGGATGTCAGTTTCGGGGACCTCTTAAGCGACAGCTACCGGCTGGCGGCCCGGCTGACTGACGGTTTTGCCCCGGAGCGGGCCCGGCCCCAACTGCTGCACGTGGCCACCGACGGCGAGAATTACGGGCACCACAAGAAATTCGGCGAGCTGGCCCTGGCCCATGCCCTCACCCAGGTGCTGCCCCAGAAGGGGTTTCAGGTCACCAATTACGCGGCGTTTTTGGAACTGGCGCCACCGAAGATGGAGGTGGAGCTTTCCCTGGGGCCCCAGGGCGAGGGCAGTTCCTGGAGCTGTGCCCACGGGGTGGGGCGCTGGAAGGAGAACTGCGGCTGCGCCACCGGGGGCCAGCCCACCTGGAATCAGCGCTGGCGGACGCCGTTGCGGGAATCCTTCGATTTTTTGAACGGGAAGCTGGCGGCCATCTTCGAAGCCCAGGGGCAGAAGTACTTCCAGGACCCCTGGCAGGCCCGCAACGCTTACGTGGACGTGATTCTGGACCGGAGCAACGGCGTGCTGGATGACTTTTTTGGCCGCCAGGGGCGGCCGGGCCTCTCGGCCGAGGACCGGGTGGCGGCCCTGAAGCTTCTGGAGATGGAGCGCCATGCCCTGCTCATGTATACCAGTTGCGGCTGGTTCTTCGCGGACATCTCCGGGCTGGAGTCCTTGCAGGTGATCAAGTATGCCGCCCGGGCCTTGCAGTTGGGCCAGCATTTCACCTCCGAGCCCCTGGAGGCGCCCTTCCTGCAAATCCTGGAGCGGGCGGTGAGCAATATTCCCAAAGAAGGCAACGGCCTCACCATTTACCAAAAGCACATCCGGCCCGCGGTGGTGGACTACCCCAAGGTGGCCAACCAGTGGGTGATTTCCTGGCTCAAGGACCGGGAGCGCCAGTGCCCCCACCACATCTACCACTACCGGGCGGAGGCCATGGACCTGGAGGAGAAGACCCAGGGGTCGCTGCTGTTGGCCGCCGGGCGTTTGCACCTGACGTCGGGCATCACCCAGGAGAGCCAGAGCCTGGCGTTTTTTACCGCGTTCTTGGGGAGCTATCTCTATCGCACCCAGGTGCAGATGCATCCCTCGCCCCAGGAATTTCTCACCTTGCGGGATGAATTTTTCCGGGTTCTGGAGGAGACCCCGGAAGACCTCATTCCCCTCATGGTGCGGCGCCTGGGGGAAACCTACTACAGCCTCCATGATATTTTCCAGGAAGAGAAACTCCAGGTCTTCCATGATTTATTGCGGCCCCACCAGGAAGAGGCGGTGGAACTGGTGGCCCATAGTTTCGGCGAAGCCCAGCCCTTGCTCAAGGCCATGGCCGGTGAGGGTCTGCCCATGCCCCGCCTGTACCGCGCCCTGGGGGAAATCACCCTGAACCGGCGCCTGGTGGAACTCCTGCGCCGGATGGAGCCGGACCCCACCTCCATCGCCACCTCCGAAGAGATTTTGGAGGTGATTCAGGATGCCCAGATCATGGGATTGAAGCTGGAGACCCATGAGGGGGCCGCGATTCTGGGACGCATCCTGCACCAGCACCTTCTGGACCTGGCCGGCGCCTTCCAGACGGAAACCGTGACCCGGCTGAGCGACTTTTTGAGTTTTGTGGGTCGCATTCCCCTCAGCCTGGAACTCACCGCGGCCCAGAATTTCCTCTTTGGCCTGATGCAGGAGCGTTTTCCCGCGGTGGCGGCCCGGACGGCCAAGGACCCCCAGGCCCTGGCCCTGGCCAAGCAGTTGGTGGCCTTGATGGAGACGGTGCATTTCAGTCCGGTGCGTTATCTGAAGTTGCTGGGGTGAGGCGGGAGGCGGGATATGGGGTTCGGGCCTGAGGCGTGCCTTACCTTCAGGTAATTATTACTCGGAGCAGGAAGGGAATTATCTTCACCCCCACCCCAGCCCTTCCCCCTCAAGGGGGAGGGAGAAGAGGAAGGAACTGTTGAACGGTAATCGCGGGACGCAATTCTACAAGCTATTTCAAAACCGGGTTATTGTGTCACCCTGAGCGTTAGCGAAGGGTCTAGGTTATTGGAAAAACTAGATTCTTCGCTTCGCTCAGAATGACAAATTGGCGCAAAAGGAGGTTTTGAAATAGGTTCAAGCTATTCTGTGGAAGACTTTCTGCACAGCCTGGAAAGGCTGGGGCACCGGGCAGAAAGACTTGGGAATCATGAATAAGGCCGGAGGGGAGGGAGCATGAGTCTTACCACGCGGTTCCAAGAAGCCTTCACCGAGTCCATTGACCTGAAGCGCCGGGTACTGGAGACCCAGGGGCCCCAGGTGGCTGCGGCCGCCGAGCTGGTGGCCGGGGTCTTTCAGCATGGGGGCCGGGTGCTGATCTTCGGCAACGGCGGTTC
>CAYNMI010000225.1:4351-4588 GCA_964398095.1 uncultured Desulfobacca sp. | reverse complement strand
CATTACCCCCATTTCGACCTGGTGTCGACGCCGCTGGAGGAGGGCACCGTAGGTGAGTTCGATCTGGTGTTGCTGGTGACGGACCACTCGGCCTATGATTATGCCTGGCTGGCGTCCCGGGCCCGCCTGATTGTCGACACCCGCAACGCCTTCCGGGGGATAGAGGGTGAGCATATTTACCAGGCTTGAGGGGCTCTCTGCCGGGGCCTGGGGTCAAAGCCGGTTCTAAAAAGTTCA
>CAYNMI010000225.1:1211-4341 GCA_964398095.1 uncultured Desulfobacca sp. | reverse complement strand
GCCCGCCTGATTGTCGACACCCGCAACGCCTTTAAGGGGATAGAGGGAAAGCACATCTACCCGGCTTGAGCGGTTTTTGCCGGGACCAAACGGGGAATAAAGGACAGGATAAACCGTGATTAAGATCTCCAAGGCGGTGGTGGGCGAGGCCGAACTCGAGGCCATGGGCCGGGTCATGCGGGAAGACGGCTACCTGGGCATAGGCCGGGAAGTGCGGGCTTTCGAGGCAGAACTCCAGGCCTATCTGGGCGGCCGGGACCGCCAGGTCGTGTGCCTCAATTCGGGCACCGCAGCCCTGCACCTGGCGGTGCAGGCGGTCACCCGCCCCGGGGATGAAGTCCTGGTGCAATCGCTGACCTTTGTGGCTTCGTTCCAGGCCATCAGCGGCGCGGGGGCGGTGCCGGTGGCCTGCGAAGTTGACCCGGATACGGTAACGCTGGATTTGGAAGATGCGGCCCGCCGCATTACGCCGCGCACCAGGGCCGTGATGCCGGTCCATTATGCCAGCAATCCCGGGGACCTGGATGCGATTTACGAGTTTGCCCGGCGTCATGGCTTGCGCGTCATCGAAGACGCGGCCCATGCCTTCGGCTGCACCTACAAGGGACAGAAGATCGGCTCATTCGGCGACGTGGCCTGCTTCAGCTTCGACGGCCTCAAAAATATCACCAGCGGCGAAGGCGGGGCCGTGGTCACCTCGGACCCCGAAGTGGTGCAAACCATTCAGGATGCCCGCCTGTTAGGGGTGCACCGGGACACCGAGAAACGGTATCAGGGGGCCCGGAGTTGGGAGTTTGACGTCCACCAGCAGGGCTATCGGTACCATATGAGCAACCTGTCTGCCGCGGTGGGCCGGGTGCAGTTGGGGCGGTTTGAGGGGGAATTTAGACCGCGCCGCGCCGCCTTAGCCCAACAATACCGCACCGCCCTGGCGGACCTACCGGATATCAGGCTTTTGGCGGGCGATCCCGGTCCCATCGTGCCCCATATCTTTCCCGTCAGGGTGTTAAACGGCAAGCGGGAGGGGCTGCGGCAATTTCTGCGGGAGCGGGACATCGAAACCGGGATTCACTATAAACCGAATCATCTCCTGACGTTTTACGGGGGCAGAACAGGCTTGCTGCCGGTTACGGAAAGGCTCTATGAGGAGTTGTTAACCCTGCCCTTGCACGCCGGGTTGCAGGACGAGGAGGTTGAGGCGGTGATCATGGCAATTAAGGAAATTTTGGCTGGTTCCTAAGAACCGGTAACCCGCGGCGGCACCGGCTGGAAAGCCTGTGCCGCTTTTTTTTATGAGGAGGTTGTATCAGGTCATCAGGGCCAGGAGTTGGGCGGTCTTTTTCTTAAGCAGGACCGGGTCCTGCCGGGTTTCGACGTTGAGGCGGAGGACCGGTTCGGTGTTGGACTTGCGGAGATTGAACCGCCAGGCGGGAAATTCCAGGCTGAGGCCGTCGGTGCGGTCCAGGGCTAAGGCTGCCGCCTGATAGCGCGCCTCCACCCGGTACAGGGCCGCATCGGGGTCGAGCAATTTGCGGTTGATCTCGCCGCTCACGGGGTAACGGGCCATTCTCTCCCGGACCAGGGCGGAGAGGGGCTGGCCGGCGCGGCACATACTCTCAAGGACCAGCAACCAGGGGATCATGCCGCTGTCACAAAAGGCGAAATCCCGGAAGTAGTGGTGGCCGGACATCTCCCCACCGTAGAGGGCGTTTTCCACCCGCATGCGCTCCTTGATGAAGGCGTGGCCGGTCTTGCTCATGACCGGGCGGCCGCCGGCCGCTTCCACCATTTCGATGGTATTCCAGATGAGGCGGGGATCGTGAATGATCGCCGCCCCCGGCTGCCGGGCCAGGAGCGCCTGGGCGATAAATCCTACCAGGTAATAGCCTTCGATAAAGGCGCCCTGTTCATCGAAGAAGAAGCAGCGGTCAAAATCGCCGTCCCAGGCCAGGCCCGCCGCGGCCCCGTGGTCCCGCACCGCCTGGGCCGTGAGCTGACGGTTTTCCGGCAGCAAGGGATTGGGCACGCCGTGGGGAAAGGAGGGGTCCGGTTCGTGCGCGATCTTGATGAACCGGAAGGGGAGGCGCCTCTCCAGGGCATCGAGCACCGGCCCGGCGCAGCCGTTGCCGGCGTTGACCACCACTTTCAGGGGCTGCAGGATTTGGGGGTCGATATAGCTCAAGAGGTGGGCGATATAGGCCTCCAGGGCGTCGGTGGCAATCCGCCCCCCGGGCGGTGTGGCCGCGGGGGGCAACTTGGGACCGGCGGCCAGCCGTTCGACCTCTTTGAGACCGGAGTCGCCGCTCAGGGGCCGGGACTCTTCCCGGACGAACTTCATGCCGTTGTATTCAGGGGGGTTGTGACTGGCGGTGACCATGATGCCGCCGTCCAGCCCCAGGTGCGAGGTGTAGAAATAGACCTGTTCCGTGCCGCACAGCCCCAGGTCCCAGACCTCCACGCCGCAGTCGTTCAGGCCGGCCATCAAGGCCGCGGTCAGAGGGAGACTGGAGGAGCGCACATCCCGGCCCACCGCCACCCGGGCCGGGGAGAGAAAGGCGGCATAGGCCCGGCCGATCCGGTAGGCCAGATCTTCGTTGAGTTCGCCGGGGACCCGGCCCCGCACATCGTAAGCTTTAAAACATCTGATTTTTTCCATGCGTAACCTTAGGCGGCACCTTTGAGGACTTGTGGCGGTGGGACCCGGGTTCCGGCCCGATGGGGCCTCCCGCCTGCTTCAGATTTCCCATATCATAGTTAAGGTTTAAAGGCCAGGTGAATAATCTCCGGGGCAGGCGCGCCCGCATAAGCAGGCGCGGCCGGGATTCTCTCCCCGGTGGCATGGGTTTTGTGTTATAGTGCAGAGGGCGCCAGGAACTTATCCAGGATTGCCTCGGACTGGTGAAGTCCAGGGCCGGGGTTGGCGGGTCCGGGCCCTTCCCCCAATTATGGCATCTCCCAAGAGGTAATGCTTGGCAGCGACTCCGGCGGTGGCGGTCAGCCGACTCGGCAAGTATTTTCCCCAAATCGAACTCCGCAGGCTCTTCACCGGCGGCAGGTTTGCCGGAAGTTGGGCTTTGCAGGATGTGTCCCTGGAGTTGGAGGATATTGCCGAACAAGAATTGGGGCTTTG
>CAYNMI010000225.1:0-1201 GCA_964398095.1 uncultured Desulfobacca sp. | reverse complement strand
AAACCCTCTCCATCCTGGGTCCTAACGGGTCAGGCAAAACCACCCTGCTCAAGCTCATTGCCACCCTCCTGATTCCCACCCAGGGGCGGATTTTCGTCCAGGGGCACGATACCGTGCGCCGGCCTCTGGCGGTGAAACGCCACCTGGGTTTTATTACCAGCAATGAGGAGAGTTTTTACGGCCGCCTCACGGGCTGGCAAAACCTGGCTTTTTTCGCGCAATTACAGAACCTGGAGCCCAAGGCGGTCATTCCGCCGGTGGCGCGGCTCCTCCAGTTGGAACCTTACCTGGACCGGCGCTTCTTCTCGTATTCCACCGGCATCAAGCGGCGCCTGGACATCGCCCGGGGCCTGCTGCACCAGCCGGATATCCTCATGCTGGACGAACCCACCACCAACCTCGACCCCATAAGCGCCATGGAGGTGCGGGATCTTCTCATACAGTTGCGGGACCAGGGAACCACCATTGTCATGGTGACGCACCGCCTGGAGGAAGTGGCCAAGCTGGGAGGGCGCCTGGCCATGATGCTGGGGGGCCATTTTCAGGAAGTGCGCCTCACGCCGGGGGAAGACCTGGAAGACCTCTACCGGCGGCTGGTGGCGGGAGGGACGCATGGCGCTGCGTAAGGTGACGGCCTTCCTCGTCCGGGACTTCCTGGAGGAGATGAGCTACCCGCTGAACTTTGTCATGCGGTGGGGGAGCATCCTCTTCAAGCTGCTGACCTTTTATTTTCTGGGGAAATTGGTGGGCGGGGCGGTCTTGCCCCAACTGGCTCCATACGGCAACAGTTATTTTCCCTTTGTGATGATAGGCTTGGCCCTGGCCAGCTTTCAAGGGGTGGCCCTGACCGCCATCTCCAACAACGTCTTGTATGGCATGTACACCGGCACCCTGGAAGCCATGCTGGTGACCCCCACTTCCCTGTCCACGATCGTGTTCGCCTCCACGCTGTATCAATTTATTTCGGGCCTGGTGGAAATTTTGCTCTACCTGGGATTCAGCTTCCTGTTCTTCGGGGTGTCCCTGGGCCAGGCCAATCTGCCGGCGACCGCGGTGCTGCTGCTCCTGGCCCTCCTGTCGCATCTGCCCATCGGCATCCTGGCCGCCGGGTTCATTCTCATCTTTAAGCGGGGTGATCCCGTCACCCCGATCCTGGGTCACGTCTCCGCCCTGCTGGGCGGGGTCTATTTCCCTCTGCAGG
>CAYNMI010000224.1:0-4649 GCA_964398095.1 uncultured Desulfobacca sp. | reverse complement strand
GGCTCTTGATGAAGCCGTCGCCGATGACCATGGTGGGCAGCATCACCTGCTTGAGTTCGCTCACCTTGAAGGCCACGGGCAACAGGTCGTGCAGCTCCTGGTTGTCTTCGCTCACCAGTTGGGCCCAGCCGGCATTGCGCACCGCGTAGAAGTCGCTGTGGCCGCAGTGGATGGACAGCGACCCCTTGTTGACTTCCCGGGCCATGACGGTCATCACCACCGGCAGGCGCTTGCCCGCCACTGAAAAGAGGTTCTTGGTCTTGAGCAGCAGGCCCTGGGACGAAGTGTTGTCCGCGTAGCGGCCCCCCTGGCAGGCCATGGCCTCCACCGCGGCAATGGCCGAGAGTTCGTCCGAGGGCTGGAAATACATGAGCTCGTTGCCGAAGAGGTTTTTTTGGCCGTTGGCCGCCACCCGGGCGAAGTTTTCGGCGATGGGGGTGGAAGGCGTGATGGGGTAGCCGCAGAGACCGTCCACCAGGCGGGTCAACACCGAAATTGAGGCCTGGTTGCCGTCCATCAGGACCTCCTGGCGTTTCCGCATATTTTCCAGCAAGGTCGGGGGGATGGTGGCCAGGTCGAAGGTAAAGAGTTCGTTGGCGTCAAAGCGCTCCCATTCCGTGGGCCAGTCGATGGGCAGGACTTTGGCCTTTTGGGTTTGGCGCAGCCGGTGATAGGGGAGTTGCTGGCGCAAGGCATCGATTTCGGTGCTGGGTCGCATGGGGGTGGTCTCCTTAACAAGAATCTGGTTCTTTCTTTATCGCAAATTAATAAAGTCCTGGCAATAAAATTTCCGTTGACATTAATATTTATCCTTCATAAATTAATATATATAATTTTGAAGGATAATGATGACTGCCGCATATACCTTCCGTGAATTTCAGGAAAATCAGCACCGGACCCTGGACCAGGCCCTCACCGCCTACCACGCCCACCGGGAGGCCCGGGACGCCCGCCGGCCCCTGAAGGGCGGCATGCATTGGAAAAAGATCCGGGGCCGGGAATACTTATATAAATACCGGGACCGCTACGGCCACGGCCACAGCCTGGGGCCCCGCTCCCCGGCCACCGAGCGCCTCTGGGCCGAATACGGCCGCCGCCGCCGGGAACTGACGGCCCGCCTCAAGGCCGCCCGTCAGGAGCTCGCCGCCGCGGCCCGGTTCTGTCGGGCGGCGCGGCTCCACCGGGTCCCCCACCCGGTCACCCGGGTCTTGCGGCGCCTGGAGGCCGGCGACCTCCCGGGACCGCCCCTGCTGGTCATCGGCACCCAGGCCCTCCATGCCTATGAGTTCGCCGCTGGCGTCTTTATCGACCCGCCCCCGGCCTCCCCCTTCTGGTCCGGCTCCCGCCACCGCCTCACTTTGCTGGCGGCCGCGGAGATGCCCCCGGCCCAACTCCTGGGCCTGCTGCCCGGCGCCGACCGTTCCTTTCAGGCCCTCCCCGGCGACGACCTGGCCGCGGTCAATAAAGCCGGCTTTCTGGTCAGGTTCGTCAAGCCCCCCCCGGCCCACCCGCTCCCCAGGCTGACCGGCAAGGACGCCCCCCCGGGCGCGGTCCCCGCCGCCGTCGGCGACCTGGCCGCCCTGGTGAGCGCCCCCAAATTTTCCCAGGTGGTCATCGGCCGGCGGGGCGACCCGGTGACCATGGTGGTCCCCGATCCCCGGGCCCTGGCCCTGCACAAGCTCTGGCTGAGCCAGCAGGAGGACCGGCAGCCCGCCGACCGGGCCCGGGACCGCCTCCAGGCCATGGCCCTGGCGGAATTGATCCGGCGCTATCTGCCCCAGTATGATTTCTTTTCGGCCCAACTCCATCTGTTTCCCCCCGAGGTGGTCCGGCGCACCCCGGGCCTGGTGGAAGGCTATGAGTCGGCCCCCGACCTGGAAGTGGAGTATTGAGCCCCGGCAGCCGCCGCGCCATCGGAGCAGGTCTCACGCCATGACACAAAATATCGCAATAATCAAGATTAGATAGCCGGTTAAACGAGTCCTCCCCTCTGGACGAACTCTCAAGCGTGATTACACTATAAGCTTAATTCAACGTGAAGAGGAACAACCTACCGTGAAACGGAAGAGCAGCAGTCAACCCGGCGTCGTCAACGGACCGGCAGAGGCGTCTGAACCAACCATCATCAGCAGTGAAGAAGCCAAGCGCCAAAGTTCCCAGGCGCTCTTTGCCACCCTAAGCAGCAGCCCCCAAGGATTAAGCAGCGCCGAGGCCGAGGCCCGGCTGGCCCAATACGGCCCCAATGCCCTGGAAGAGCAAAAGGCTCATCCCTTCCTCAAGTTCCTGCGGTACTTCTGGGGACCGATTCCCTGGATGATCGAGGTGGCCGCAGTCCTGTCCGCGGTGGTCCGGAACTGGGGGGACTTTGGCATCATTGTGTTCCTCCTGGTGTTCAATGCGGTGATCGGCTTCTGGGAAGAGAACGAAGCCAGTAACGCCCTGGAGGAACTCAAAAAGGAATTGGCCCTTACCGCCCGGGTCATCCGGGATGGGAAATGGCAGGAAATTGCCGCCAAGGAATTAGTCCCGGGAGATGTCATCCGCATCCGGCTGGGAGATGTCATTCCCGCGGATGTCAAGCTGGTGGAGGGCCAGTACCTCAACATCGACCAGTCCGCCCTGACGGGAGAATCGCTGCCGGTCACCAAGAAGGAAAATGAGATCGCCTTTTCCGGCTCCATTGCCAAACAGGGCGAGATGGTGGCCCTGGTTACCAGCACCGGCGGCAACACCTTCTTTGCCCGCACCGCCAAACTGGTGGAGACCGCCGGCGCCGTCTCCCACTTCCAGAAGGCGGTGATGCGCATCGGCGATTTCCTCATCATCATCGCCGTCGCCCTCTCCCTCATCTTGGTGGTGGTGGAACTGCACCGGGGCTTGCCGCCGCTGGATCTTATTCAGTTTGTCCTGATCCTGGTGGTCGCCTCCATTCCCGTGGCCATGCCGGCCGTGCTCTCGGTCACCATGGCCCTGGGGGCCCTGTCCCTCTCCAAAATGAAAGCCATCGTCTCCCGGCTGGAATCCATTGAGGAAATGGCCGGCATTGATGTCCTCTGTTCCGATAAGACCGGCACCCTGACTCAGAACCGCCTAACCCTGGGGGAACCGGTGCTCTTCGGCACCCAAGATCCCCAGGAATTGATCCTGGCGGGGTCCCTGGCCTCCCGGGCGGAAAACCA
Source organism: uncultured Desulfobacca sp. (assembly GCA_964398095.1). Taxonomy (GTDB): domain Bacteria; phylum Desulfobacterota; class Desulfobaccia; order Desulfobaccales; family 0-14-0-80-60-11; genus 0-14-0-80-60-11. Next base: position 1,470 of record CAYNMI010000224.1, on the reverse strand, counting down.
GGACGCCATTGATGCCGCGGTCCTGGCAGGGTTGCAGGACCCAGACCGGTTAACGGCCTGTTCTTTAACGAAATTCATCCCTTTTGACCCCATACGCAAGCGCACCGAAGCCATAGTCAAAGAGGGTGATACAACCTTTAAAGTGGCCAAGGGGGCGCCCCAGGTCATCCTGCAGCTCTGCATCATGGACGACGCCACCCAAGACAAAGTCCAGGAGGCCGTGGATGAACTGGCTGCCAAAGGCTATCGCACCCTGGGGGTGGCCCGGACCGATACAGACGACCACTGGCGCTTCCTGGGCCTCCTGCCCCTCTTTGATCCCCCCCGGCTGGATGCCGCGGCAACCATCGCCGAGGCCCAGGCCCACGGCATCGAAGTGAAGATGATCACCGGGGACAACGAGGCCATCGGCCGGGAAATCTCCCGGGAACTGGGCCTGGGGACCAATATCCAACCGGCCACCGGCCTGTTCCCTTCGGAGGAGGAATGCGTCAGTGACCTGACCGCGGAGATGGAGGCAATCATCGAAAAGGCCGATGGCTTTGCCGAAGTCTACCCCGAACACAAGTATTTGATTGTCAAGTCGCTCCAGGAGCGGGGCCATCTGGTGGGCATGACCGGGGACGGGGTCAACGATGCCCCGGCCTTGAAACAGGCCGAGGTGGGCATCGCCGTGTCCGGGGCCACCAACGCGGCTCAGGCCGCCGCCGCCCTGATCCTTACCGAACCGGGGCTGGGGGTCATCATCAAGGCGGTGGAAGAAGCCCGGCGCATCTTCGAGCGCATGATGAGCTACACCATTTACCGCATTGCCATGACCATCAGCATCATGATTTTCGTGGTGGCGGCCATGCTGGCCTATAATGTCTTCCCCCTCACCGCCATGATGATCATCATCCTGGCCCTCCTGGACGACATCCCCATCATGACCATCGCCTATGACAACACCTTCCTCAGTCCCACCCCGGTGCGCTGGGAGATGCCCAGAGTGCTCACGGTGTCCACCGTGCTGGGCTTTATGGCGACCATCGAGAGTTTTCTCCTCTGGTGGCTGGGCATGACCTATCTGCACCTGGGTCTTCCCGAACTCCAGACCTTGATCTTTCTGCGCCTGGTAGCCGGCGGCCATCTGCTGCTGTTTATCACCCGCACCAAGGCAAGTTTCTGGCGGCGGCCTTTCCCGTCACTGCCGCTGTTTCTGGCCATCATCTGCACCCAGGGCGTGGCGGTCCTCATGGTGGGCTTCGGCTGGCTGGTGCCGGCGCTGCCCTGGTACCTCATCGGCTGGGTCTGGGCCTATGTGTTTATCTGGATGTTCGTCAAGGATTGGGTCAAACTGGCCCTCTATGCCATGATTGACTACCGGACCCGGCACCATAAACAGTTCCTGGAAACGGTGAAGCAACCGCTCCATTTATAGTCCCGATAAGCCGGCCGCGGGGGCCGGTCCGAACCTCAGGACCGGCCCCT
>CAYNMI010000223.1:0-4654 GCA_964398095.1 uncultured Desulfobacca sp. | reverse complement strand
GATTTTCTCAGGCCATACGTTACGGCCAGGCATTCATCCAACCAGGTACTGATATGCTGGTATTCTTCTTCCGGGATGTAGCCCAGTCGAAATGATATTTCCAGTTGGGTATCAATCTCGTTGAGGGAGCCAAGGGCGTTCGATAAGAAGTGAGCAAACTGGGCCCGGGTGCGACCGGCTGCCCCTTCGGCAATGTTGGATGGCACTGAGAGCGCGGCTCGCCGCAATTGGGCACTCAGCCCATAAAGCTCTCTTGCCGGGAAGTCTTGGGTTATCTTATACACCTGCATCACCAAATCCATGCCTTTTTGCCAGGCAACCAGATTGCGATGCGGTTTTTGGTCTTTGCTCCGCATGTATGCCACTCAACCCTAAATACCACCTACCACTTACCAATCACCGCTAACCGCTCACTGCTTACTGCTCACTGCTCACTGCTCACATCTCCACCCTGAGCGACCGTTTCACCCGGATCGCCGCGGCGCCGCCCACGGGGCAGACGTTTTCGCAGTGGCCGCAGCCGATACAGCGGTCGGCGTTCACCACCGGCAACTTGACTTTCACCCGTTCCCCCTGCAGGTTGACGACTTCCTGTTCGGAGTAGGTGATGGCCTTGGGAGAGACGGGGCAATGTTCTTCGCAGACCAGGCAATCAGTGCCTTCGGTGTAGGGGATGCAGCGGGTGCGGTTGATAGTGGCGGTTCCCAGGACGGTAGCCTGCTTCACCTTGGGCTGGAGGTAAGGGATGGCCCCGGTGGGGCACACCTGGCCGCACAGATTGCAGGTATAAGAGCAGTAGCCCATCCGGGGTACGAGCCGGGGGGTGTAGAGTCCCTCCAGGCCGGCTTCCCACAGCACCGGCTGGAGGCCGTTGGTCAGACAGACCTTCAGGCACTCTCCGCAGCGGCTGCAGCGGGAGAGGAACTCCGCTTCGTTCTGGGCCCCCGGGGGCCGGATGAGAAATTCGTCGGGCCGCCGGGCCAGGGAGCCCAGGCGGACCAGGGGGACGGCCGCCACCCCCGCGGCCACCGCGGTGATCACCTGGCGCCGGCCCAAGTCCAGGGGCGCCCGGGGGGCTTTGGAGACCCAGGTAAAGCTCACCCGGTCTTCTATCGGACAGGCCTCCAGGCAGCGGAGGCAGAGCTGGCATTCGGAGGTGGAGTGGCGGGCCGGTTTCCCCGGGGCAAACGCGGCCATCTTGCAGACCTCGGTGCAGTCGCCGCAGTCGGGGCAGAGGGCGGTGGGCCGCCGCCGCAGCAAGGAGAAGCGGGCGATGAGGCCGTAGAGGGCCCCCAGGGGACAGAAGGCCCGGCACCAGAAGCGCTGGTCGACTCGCTCCCCGGCCACCACCAGGGCAAAGAGCACCAGGGTGAACAAGGGCAGGAGATAGACCAGGGGCCGGAAGGGCAGCACCGTGGCCTTGAAGAAATGATAGAGGGGCTCGCTCACGTAAGTGACGGGGGGACCCAACCGGTACAGGGTGAGCCCGGCTTTCTCCACCCCGTAGCCGAAGGCGGGGTAGAAGACGATGGCCAGGGAGCGGTAAAGCAGCGACAAGGGGTCGAAGAGGCCCACCAGATTCAGGGAACCCAGGGCGCCCGCCAGGAGACCCGCCAGCAGGTAGTACTTGCCCCGGCGCCAGCGGGCCGCCACGCCGCGGTCGGGCCGGGGGGTGAAGAGGAGCCGGCGGGCCCCGTCCAGGGTGGTCCCCAGGGGACAGACCCAGCCGCAGAAAAACCGGCCCAGGATGAAGGTCAGGGCCACCATGACCAGGGACCAGAAGAGTCCCGCCACCAGGGGGCTGAAGCTCAGGAGGTGGGCGGCCAGGATCAGGGGGTCGAAGCGAAAGAACAGGTCCACCGGCCAGGCCAGGGTATCCTGGCCCCCGTAAGCGGCTTTGAGAAACAGCCAGGCAAACAGTCCCAGAAAGAGGATCTGGACGGTCCGGCGGAGGCGGGCCCAGGTGCGGCCGGTTATGGAGAGACGGTGGTTATCCATGGATTTTTTAAGTTATCGCGTTTGCCATAAATTCATCTCGCTGGCTAATTTTTAAATCCCCCTAAATCCCCCTTTTCCAAAGGGAGACTTTAGGAATAATCCCTTATCGTTCCCCCCTTTTCTAAAGGGGGGTTAGGGGGGATTTTTGGTTCTGGAGTATTCCCAATAACGGAAAAAACTTTTGGCATTCGCTATAAGGTCATTTTCGACCAAGGCTAATCAGCCCAAAATCTCGTAGGGGCGGTGCGCTCACCGCCCCTACAACACCTTTCTCGTATGAGCAGAGACCGTCGGAGATGTTGCTGATCCCTGGTCCCCTGCTTACATGACCTTGATCTTGCTCAGGTCCATTTCCCCCCGGCCTTCCTGGTGGGACTTGATAATATAGCCGATATCCGCGGGTTTCATGCCGAACAGGCCGGTGCCGATGGCGTCCAGGGCCACGGGGTCGCGGCCCGCGAACACCAGGTTTTTCACCTGCACGTCATCGAGACTGCCCCCGGAAGGCCCGTTCTTCACCATGATGCGGGTGGCGTCCAGGACGTGGAGATCGGGGCGCAGCAGCAGGTTCATATCCGCGATGTTCTGGTGCAGCCCCACGTGGATGCGGCCCCGCCAGCCGCCGATGGCCCCCATCATGTTCTTCAGGCACATGGTGAGGCGGGCTTCGGAGTGACTCTTGGCAATGGGGATGTTGATGAAGCGGTCGGCCTCCAGGATGTCCTTGTAAAAATACCATTTCTTCAGGGCCTTGGCCTTCTCGATCCTGACTTCCACGAAGCGGCGCTCATCCACATACTGCACCACCGCCCGGGGGTCTTTGAGGCCTTCCACCGCGGCCTTGATGCCCGAATTTTCATAGGACTTGCGGGCGTCCTGGCAGGTATTGTCCAGGACCTTCACCTGCTTGGCCCCGGCCTCCAGGCACAAGGCCACCACCTGGCGCACCACCGCGGGGTTGGCGTTGGCGGCCATCTCCGGGGGGCGGTCCCAGGCCATGTTGGGTTTGACCACCACCACTTCGCCGGGATGGACGAACTGCTGCATGCCGCCCAGGGCCTGGATGGCCTCGCCGGCCAGTTGGGCGTAATTGGCGCCCTGGACCTTGGCCACGATGGGCGGCGGGGTTGCCTGGGGGGCCATGGCCCACACTTCTTCGGGCAACACCAGGCGGCCGGTGCCGCTCGCCAGGCCTAAGGCTGCCATATATCTGAGGAAATCACGACGATGCATCATCGCCTCCTTAAGAGCCTCTGGATATTTTCTAGTCTAAACAGACCCCTGTGAGTTTGCAAGTTTTTCTTGACAAGGAGCCGAAAACCTAGTATTGACTATATGGTCATTTCAATGACTATTCAGTCATTATATCGACTATCGAGCTATGGGAAAGCAAAACTGAGGGGCGCGCCGCAGTCGGGAGCCCCGGCGACCAAGCCTGAGCAATGAACCTGCCACCCCGAGCCACCAAGAAAGAAGTAGTGACCGCGTTCCGCACCCGGGAGATTTTGGCCGCGGCGCGCCGGCTGTTGGATCAGCGCGGCCTGGAAGCCATGACCATGGAGGAGATCGCCGCGGCCGCCGGGGTGGCCAAGGGCACCCTCTATCTCTATTTCCAGAGCAAAGACGATCTGATCCAGGCCCTCATCTCTCACGTGGGAGAAAATATCCTCCGGGACGTGGAGGCCGCGCTGGGGGCCCCGGGGACGCCGCCGGAGAAGCTGATCCGCATGGTGTCGGTCCTCCTGGAATATCTCAACCGGGAGCGCCTGTTGTTCCCCATTTATGCCCGGGAATTGCTCCGGGGGCGGCAGGGCTACCGGGACGGATTCTGGCGTCATTACCAGGAATTGGAAGAGAGATTCGTCACCCTGGTGACGGGTCTGTTTGCCGAAGGCATTGCCGCGGGCCAGTTTATTCCCGCCAATCCCCGCCTCCTCACCTTCTTGATCAGGGGATTGGTCCGGGCCACGGGCTATTATCAGCAGGGCGAGGGCCAGGTTGATGCCGCCAAAGAGGCCCTGCCGGTTATTCTCACCCTCCTCTCCTCCGGCTTACTCCAAGAAAAGCAATCCTTAGCAGAGGAAGCGACGCGATGATGGCCAGGAACTTATGGCGAGTGCTGGGGTTGGTTTTGATCATCTGGAGCGCCGCGGTCTTGCCGGGTCAGACTGCCGAGCCGCCGGCCCCGCACCTGGATTTGAAGGAAGCCCTGCATCTGGCCTGGAAGGCCAATCCCAATCTGAAAATCAGCCGCCTCCAGGCCCTCATCGCCGGCGAACAGACCGTCCGGGCCCGGTCGGGGCTGTTGCCCCAGGTCAGCACCCAGGTGGGCCAGACCCTTTATGATGACCCGCTGAAATTTGTCTTCAAGGGTGCGGGTGCGGCTGGTGGCTCCGGCGGCGGCTTTCCCCAGACCAACCGCAACTTTTGGAGCAGCCAGACCACGGTCAGCCAGTTGCTCTTCGACTTCTGGGGCACCCCTTCCAAGTATCAGGCCGCCATCATGGGGCACAAAGCCAGCCTCCTGGATACGGCCCAGACCCGGGACAACGTCTTTTTGGCCGTGGCCCAGGGATACTTCAAGACCCTCCGGGCCAAAAAGATGGTGGAAGTGGCCAAGCAATCGGTCTATGACCTGAAGCAGCATCTGAAGATT
>CAYNMI010000222.1:0-4661 GCA_964398095.1 uncultured Desulfobacca sp. | reverse complement strand
ATCACCTCCGGGTTCTTCTGGATGGCCCGGGGCGGGCCGTCGGCGATGAGCTTGCCGTAGTTCAGCACCGCGATGGTATCGGCCACCTCCATGGTGAGGCCCATGTCGTGCTCCACCAGGAGGGTGGTAATGCCCTGGCGGCGCAGATTCAGGATCAGGTCCTGAAGCCGCTCGGTCTCCACCGCGTCCAGCCCCGAGGCGGGCTCATCCAGGAGGAGCAGCTTCGGGGCCGTCGCCAAAGCCCGGGCGATTTCCAGCATCCGTTTGAGGCCCAGGGGCAGGATGGCCGCGGGTTGCGCCGCCCGGTCGGCCAGCCCCACAAACTCCAGGGCTTCCAGGGCCTTTTGCCGGATCACCTCCTCCTCGATGCGGGTCCAGGGGAACCGCACGGCCCCGGCCAGGAGGCCGGAGTGGCTCAGGCGGTGACGTCCCACCATGACGTTTTCCAGGACCGTCATGTGGTTGAAAAGCTGCACCAGTTGAAAGGTGCGGGCGATCCCCTGCCGGGCGATGCGGTGGGCCGGACGCCCCTGGATCTCCCGGCCCTGAAAGACGATGCGGCCCTGCTGGGGGGTGAGAAAACCCGTCACCAGGTTGAACAGGGTGGTCTTGCCGGCGCCGTTGGGGCCGATGACCGCCTTGATGACCCCCGGGTCCACCCCAAAGCTCACCTTCTCCAGGGCCTGGAGGCCGCCGAAGGCCAGGCTGATACCGTCTAGGGCCAGCAAGGTATTGTTCGCATTTAGCATTTAGTTATTTTAGACGGGCGCCTAAGACGCGCCCACTCTGTTAGCCCGGCAAATTTCCTTGGTGCGCAACTCACTAACAACTAACAACTAACAACTAACAACTGACTACTGACTACTGACTACTCCTCCTTCTCGCTTGTAGCGCCGGAATTCCCAGAGGTCCATCAGGCCCCGCACCAGCCCCCGGGGCAGGAAGATCATCACCACGATGAGGATGGCCCCGAAGATCACCACCTCAAAATCGTGAAAGACCGTGAGCACTTCCGGGAGCATGGTGAGCACCCCGGCCCCCAGGAGGGAGCCCCAGATGCTGGCCATACCGCCCAGGACCACCATGGTCACCAGCTTGATGGAAAACATGAAGCCGAAAGACGACGGCGCGATGAAATTGAGGGTGTGGGCGTAGAGGCTGCCGGCCAGGGAAGCGTAGAGGGCGCTCCAGACGAAGATCTTGAGCTTCATGCGGAAGGTGTCCACCCCCAGGGATTCGGCCCCGGCCTCGCTGTCATGCAAGGCCCGGATGGCCCGGCCGGTGCGGGAGTTCACCAGATTGGCGCTGATATAGAGGATCACCCCCAGAATGATCCAGATCAGGAGATAGAGGCGCCGGGGGGTGTTGAGGGCAAAGCCCGCCAGGGAGAGGGAGGGAATGCCGCTGAGCCCCGAAGGGCCGCCGGTAAGGCCATGGGCCTCGTTGAGGATGATGTAGATGATGATGCCGAACCCCAGGGTAGCCATGGCCAGGTAGTAGCCCCGGAGCTTCAGGGCCGGGATGCCGATCAGGAAGGCGGCGGTGCCGGAGACCACCAGGCCCGCCACCAGGGCCAGCCAGGGGTTGAGGCCGCAGGTAGCGGTGAGGATGCCGGAAGAATAAGCCCCCAGGCCGAAGAAGGCGGCGTGGCCCAGGGAGATCTGGCCGGCGTAGCCCAGGAGCAGGTTGAGCCCCACCACCAACATGGTGTAGATGCCGATGAAGTTGAGGAGGGTATAGTAGTATTCATGGTCCATGCACAGGTCGATGGTCAGGACCACCACGAAAAAGAGCAACCACCGGTTCAGGAAAGGCGGGAGCTTCATTTGCGCCCTCCCACCAGACCCTGGGGGCGCCAGAATAGGACCAGGAGGAGCAGGAGAAAGGCCACCGCATCCCGGTAGCCGGAGGAGATGAAGCCGGTGGCCAGGGCCTCGGCCACGCCCAGCACCAGGCCCCCCAGGACCCCGCCCAGGAGGCTCCCCAGGCCCCCGATAATGGCGGCCGAAAACCCCTTGAGGCCCAGCATGGTGCCCATGTCATAGACCCCCAGGGTGAGGGGGGCGATGAGGATGCCGGCTGCGGCCCCCAGGGCGGCGCTGATCCCGAAGGAGAGCTGGACCATGCGGCTGGCGGCGATCCCCATCAGGCGGGCCGCCCGGATGTTGTAAGCGCAGGCCCGCATGGCCTTGCCCACCAGGGTAAGGCGGAAGAAGACCTCCAGGGCCGTGACCGACAGTGCGGTGATCCCCAGCACCCAGAGGTTCTGGGGCAAAATGGTGGCTTCTCCCAGGTGGATGGGAGTATCGCCGGAAAACGGCGGCAGGGTGTAAGCATCTTTGCCCCACAGGAGCATGGCCACGCCTTTGATCAGGACCGCGCCGCCCACGGTGATGATGATCAGGGTGAGGGGGTTGGGGTCTTTCACCGGGCGCAGGGCCAGGCGCTCAAACACCAGGCCCACGACGGTCACCAGGACCACGGCGCCGGCAAAGGCCAGGGGCAGGGAGGGGCTCAGGTGGTAGATGCTGATGGCGCACAAGGCCCCCAGCATGACCATTTCACCCTGGGCGAAATTGATGATGGTGGTGGCATTGTAAATGATGCCGAACCCCAGGGCGATGAGGGCGTAGATCGCACCGTTGGTCAGGCCGGAGATGAGGTATTGCAGCAGGTCGGCAAGGTTCTCCAAGGGGAGTGAACTGCCTCCGTGATTCAGTAGTCAGTTGCCAGTTGCCAGTAGTCAGTGAAAAACTTGACCGGCGCTCCCCAAGGGAACGCCTACATGACTGGTGCCCGCCACTGCCACCGGTTATCATTTTTATTGGCGTAGTCAGTAGCCAGTTGCCAGGTTCATCGCCGGGAGCACCCGATGCAATATCCTGACTACTGGCTACTGATTACTGACTACTGAACTAATCGATCAGTTGGAACCCGCCGTTGTGGATCTTCACCATCACAAAGGCGGCGGGAGACAGGCCGTTGTGGTCTTCCGGGCTCATGTTAAAGATGCCGCTGACGCCCACGAAGTTCTTCACACCTTCCAGTTGGCTGCGGATCTTAGCCCGATTGTTGCCGGCTTTGACCAGGGCCTGATTGAGCATCCGGATGGCATCATAGGCATAGCCCCCGAAGCTGGATTCCGGCGCCTTGAATTTGGCGTGATATTTTTCGGCGTATTCCTTACACACGGCCTTCTGGGGGTCGGTATCCGGGAGCTGCTGCCAGATCACCAGTTTGCCGGCGGGCATGATGATGCCTTCGGCCGCGTCGCCGGCCAGTTCGATGAACTTTTTGGAGGCGGCGCCGTGGCTCTGAATCAGGGGGATGGTAAAGCCCAATTGCTTCATATTCTTAGCCACCAGGGCCGGAGCCGGACCCACTCCCCAACAGATCACCGCCTGGGCCGGCAGGCTGCGAAGCTTGGTGAGCTGCGGGGTCATATCGGTGTCTTTGTCCGCGAAAACTTCCTGGCCCACCACTTTGATGCCATGCTTGGAGGCCTGGGCCAGCAGTTGCCCCTTGCCGGCCACTCCGAAGGCAGAGGACACGGTGAGGATGGCTACCTTGGTGATGCCGTGCTTCTGGCAGTACTGGTAGATGCGGCCCACCGCCATCGCGTCGGTCTGGGCGGTCTTGAAGGTCCAGAATCGGTCCTTGGCCGGGGCGGTGATACCCGCGGCCGCGGCGCAGGAAATCAAAGGCATTTTGGCCTTCTGAGTTACATCCAGCACCGTCATGGAGGAGGGTGTTATGCTGGGGCCGATAATCGCCAGGCAATTTTTGTCCTGGACCAGCTTAGTGGCCTGGAGCCGGGCCTTGGTCACGTCGGTTTCATCGTCATAGATGACCACCTTCAAGGGGTGGCCATTGATGCCCCCTTTGGCGTTGACGGCCTCAGCCACCATTTCCATGGAATTGCGTTCCGGCTCCCCGAGATACGAGGCCGGGCCGCTTATGGAAAAGATGCCGCCCACCACGTAGGGCGCGGATTTCTGGGATTTGCCACAACCCAGAAAGATGAGCCCCAAACCTGCCAAAACTACGGTCACACCGGCCAAAATTGCTTTGGTTTTCATAAGCTCTCTCTCCCCGATGAATTATAATCGATAAACTTCCTCACCCTTATAAATGTGAATGCCTTCCTTTTGGAGCAATTCGATGGCCTGCTCCAGGTTATCGAAGCGGAAGATGATAACTGCGTTTTTACCGCTGTGTTGGACGAAGGCGTACATGTATTCCACGTTGACGCTGGACTTGGCCAGGATCTGGAGCACCAGGCCCAGGCCGCCGGGGCGGTCCGGCACTTCCACCGCCACCACTTCGGTTTTGCCCACGGTGAAGCCTTTGGCCTTCAAGACCTCCCGGGCCCGGTCGTACTGGTCGACGATGAGGCGGAGGATGCCGAAATCCGTGGTGTCGGCCAGCGACAGCGCCCGGATGTTGATCCCGGCTTCGCCCAGAACCCGGGTGACTTCCGCCAGGCGGCCGGCCTTGTTCTCCAAAAATACCGAGATTTGTTCCACTTTCATGGGGGTCCCACCCTATTTTCTGGTTCCCGAGCAGGAGCTTGGGAACAGGAATTAAAACAGGCGCCCGGCCGCATCCAGCTACAACTGGCGGCGGTCAATGACCCGCTTGGCCTTGCCTTCGCTCCGGGG
>CAYNMI010000221.1:0-4684 GCA_964398095.1 uncultured Desulfobacca sp. | reverse complement strand
CCTGCGAGATGGCCCTGGACCTGGAGGCCGCGGCCATCCTCACCAACACCGAAGGCGGGGGCACCGCCCGGCTCATCAGCCGGTTCCGGCCCCGCACCCCCATCGTGGCGGTGACGCCCCGGGAGGATACCTGGCGCCGGCTGGCCCTGTCCTGGGGAGTTTTTCCCCTGTTGACCCCGCCGCTGAAGGATACGGACCACATGCTCCGGGTGGTGGAGGAAGAGGCCCTGAAGGCCGGGATGCTCAACCACGGCGACCGGGTCATCATCACCACCGGCACCCCCATCGGCACCAAAGGCAGCACCAACCTGATTAAGGCGGACGTGATTTCTTAGTGAGCGGTGAGCAGTGAGCAGTAAGCAGTGAGCAGTGAGCAGGGAGCGGTTCAGGCGGCAGCCCGGGGTCAGGCTGGAGGGTTATCGTCCCTTGACCCGGGGAATTAGGCTCCTTATAGTATGAGTTATTACTCGGAGCAGAAAGGGAATTACCTTCACCCCCACCCCAGCCTTCCCCCATCAAGGGGGAGGGAGAAAAGGAAGGAACTGCTTTTTCGCTCTGCTGAATACGTCTTTCCATCTCTCATAACCAGATCTTTTCCCCGCCGCGGACCCCGAGCCTATTGAGGAGGATATCATGGCTGAACCCTTGGGATATTTCACGTTTGTGCTCCATTCCCATCTCCCTTACGTCATCGGCCACGGCCACTGGCCCCACGGCATGGATTGGCTCAACGAGGCCGCGGCCGAATCGTACATCCCCCTGGTTCAGGCCTTTAACCGCCTGGGCGCCGAAGGGCGCCACACCGGGGTTACCCTGGGGATTACTCCCATCCTGGCGGAAATGCTGGCTTCCAAAGTCTTTCGCCGGGAATTCAAGGACTATCTGGACCAAAAGATCCAGGCGGCCACCGATGACCTGGCCACGTTCCAGAAGCTGGGGGATGACCATTTCGCCTCGGTGGCCCGGATGTGGGCCAGCCACTATGGGGAACTGCGGCGGGCCTTCAGCGAGGATTTCGGCGAGGACCTGATCGGGGCCTTCCGGCGCTTGATGGACGCCGGGGTGCTGGAAATCATCACTTCGGCCGCCACCCACGGCTATCTGCCCTTGCTGAAGCGGGACAGCGCGGTCCAGGCCCAGGTGAAGCAGGGGGTGGCCACGTACCGCCGGCACTTCGGCCGGGACCCCCAGGGGTTCTGGCTGCCGGAATGCGCCTACCGGCCCCGCTATCCATGGGCCCCGCCGCTGAAAGACTGGAGCGGCGAACCGGTGCTGCGCAAGGGGGTGGAGGAGTTTCTCTCGGAGAACGGCCTCAAGTATTTCTTCATCGACTCCCACCTCCTGAAGGGGGGGAAAGCCATCGGGGTCTACAAGGACCGGTTCGAGGCCCTGGAGCGCCTGTGGGAGCGTTTTGCGGCGCAGTACCAGGAGCGGCCGGAGGAAGAGGATAAGTCGCCCTACCAGGTTTACCTGGTGAGTTCGGCCCCGGAGACCAAGCGCCCGGTGGCCGCGTTCACCCGGGACCCCAAGACCGGGCTCCAGGTGTGGAGCGGGGAGTGGGGCTACCCCGGAGACGGCAATTACTTGGATTTCCACAAGAAGCGCTTTCCGGGGGGCCTGCGCTACTGGCAGGTGACCAGCGCCCAGGCCGACCTGGCCGATAAGCAACCCTACCATCCCGAGGTGGTGACGGCCCGGATTAACGACCAGGCGGACCATTTCGTCTCCCTGGTGACGGGGATTTTGGCGGAGTTCAAGGAAAAGGAGGGCCGGCCCGGCATGGTGGTGGCGCCCTATGACACCGAGCTCATCGGCCACTGGTGGTTCGAGGGTCCCGAGTGGCTCTATCAGGTGCTCAAACGGTTCCAGGACTATACCCAGGTGAGCCTGAGCCCCGGGGGCGAAATCCTGGAGGCCGCGGCCCCCCGGGCGGTTATTTCTTTGCCGGAGGGCTCCTGGGGGGAAGGGGGCTATCACTGGATCTGGCTCAACGACATGAATGAATGGACCTGGCGTCACGTCTATGCCGCGGAGGATACTATGGAGGAGATGGCCCGGCTCTGGGCCGAGGACCCCGACCCCCGCCTGCAAGACCTGCTGAAGCAGTGCGGCCGCTCCCTGTTCCTGCTGGAGTCTTCGGACTGGCAGTTTCTGATCAGCACTTTCAGCGCCCGGGATTACGCCGAACTCCGGTTGACCACGCACAATGACGATTTTCGCCGTCTGGCGGCCATGACCCGGCGCTACGCCGAGGCGCGGGAACTGCCCTCGGAGGACTGGAATTTCCTGCACCTGTGCCGGGAGCGGGATGACGTCTTCCCGGATATCGACCCGCACTGGTGGGCCGGGGTCCAGTATCCGCCCTCGGAGACGTAAGAGTAAAATTATTTGTTCTCTTTCTGGCCGGATAAGTTCAAGGTTCAAAGTTCAAAGTTCAAGGTTAAGGGCGGGTGGTTGTCGCACACCGGAGGGTATCGGCGGGCGGGGACGCCCGCCCTACGATTTTTGATAATTTAGGGGTGGGCCGCAGGTCCAGGCGGCAATATTTCGAGTACTCGCATTACTGGTTGCTGGGAGTCGGTAGGATAAGGTCCCCAAGCAGAGCTGGGGAACGAGCCAAAGTTTCTTCCCCCTCACCCCAGCCCTCTCCCCCATTGGGGGAGAGGGTGAGATAGGCGATTGGGAAGCGACTTTTCAGGCCAGGAGTTTGGAGCAGGAAAAATGTTCCCAAGCAGAGCTGGGGGTAAAATCGGCGTTCCCAAACTGGAGCTTGGGAACGGGAAGAACTGCTTCGCGTAATATCTCCCCTGAGTTTCGTGGCCGAGCGGCAGGGGTCGGCTGTGGGGCTTTTGCCACAGTCGCCGGGAAATTGTGTCTTTTTTGCCACAGCCGGGGCAGGGCGGGGACCACCGGCCCGACCTCTCATTATAAAAAGAACAACTATCCTCACGAGTTAACCGAACGGCGGCAATCAGCGTCTCAGAGAAAAGACCTGGTATAAGGCTTGCAACCCAAGAGACCAGGGGAGGAGTATTATGTGGCAACAGACGCTGGCGCAGCCCTTGACCTTTTCGGGCATCGGCCTTCACCTGGGCCGGCCGGTAAAGGTCACCATTTTCCCGGCTGGCGCCAACCACGGCTTGCGGTTCGTGCGGGCGGACCTGCCAGGCCGGCCGGAGATCCTGGCCCACTACAGCAAAGTGGTGGACACTACCCGGGCCACCACGCTGGGTGAAGGGAGAGCGACGCTCTCTACAGTGGAGCACCTGCTGGCCGCCCTGAGGGGCGCCGGGGTGGACAATGCCCGCATCGCGGTGGAGGGGGCGGAAGTGCCCATCATGGACGGGAGCGCCGCCCCCTTCGCGGCGCTTTTGGCCGAGGCCGGGCTGGAAACGCTGCCCTGGCCCCGGGCTTACCTCCGGGTGCAGCGGCCGGTGGAGTTGCGGGAGGGCGAGCAGTGGATGCGGATCGTCCCCGGCGAGCCCCGGATCACCTACACCATCGATTTCAGCCACCCGCTGATCCGGCGGCAACGGTTCACCGTGCCGCTGGCCTCGGAGACCTTTGAACGGGAAATCGCCCCGGCCCGCACCTTCGGGTTTTTAAAAGAAGTGGAGTATCTCCAGACCAACGGCCTGGCCCTGGGGGGCTCCCTGGACAACGCCGTGGTTTTGGATGACTTTAGGGTCTTGAACCCCGGGGGGTTCCGTTTCCCGGAAGAGTGCGTGCGCCACAAGATTTTGGACGCCATGGGGGACCTGGCCCTGTTGGGTATGCACCTGTACGGCCGCCTGGAAGTGAGCCGGGGCAGCCATGAATTACATCGGCGGTTTATAGAACACCTGATGGCCCAGGAGGCTGCCTGGCGCATCTGGGTGCCGTCGCCCCGCACCCCGGATCAACAATCAGCCTGGTTTAAACCCACCCTTTGGGAGGGAGTACCCGCCTAAGAGTCTGTACGTGTGGTTAAGGGGGGGAGGGCAGGTCTCGCGTTTCGCGACCTGCCCTTTTTTTGTGGGGAAGAGCGGTCAGCTATCAGACATTTGATTATCGTAACATATCTTGAATTTCTAGAAGCCCGACGATAATTGTTGATTTTGGTAAGCTGTACGTAACCGCAAAGCCGCGCCGGGCTTAGGGTGATAAGCCGGCTGCTAACGTTGCCCTCCAGAGCTATAATGCCAGGTTCGGTTAGAAATGCGACAAACGCCGTAGGGGCGGTTCGCGAACCGCCCCGGTATGGCATTTGTTGCACGATAAAGCGAACTTGATATAAGGCAGCACCTTGGGGCCGCATGAAGGTGCGCCCCAAGTATTCTATAAGATCATTCTTCTTAAAGAATATCTGGATATATGCCGATGAATTTTTTGATTTTATCATCGTTCTCTCCTGGTTTTTTCCGTAAACGGTTTGGTAGCCGAACCGGGAAATTTTATGAAAGAGTGGCTCCTGGGAAAAAATGGCTGGTTGTGGTGCCGGGATACTGTTGGCCTCTGCCCACGCTGATTCCGGAGGACCCAATTTTTTAGCTTGCGCGGCCTCGAAGACCGGCTGTGACCTCCCAGGAAAGGTGAAAAATGCCAGATTACTCTGACCAAAATTGGCTGTTCTCGCATTCTGAGTCTAATCAGGCGGAAGAGGCCCTGCTGAAAGCGGGGGCCTTGCAGAAGGCGATTTTCAACA
>CAYNMI010000220.1:0-4699 GCA_964398095.1 uncultured Desulfobacca sp. | reverse complement strand
AACATAGAGAGTTGGACGCCAGAACATATACCTTGCCAAACAAGAAACTTGATAGAAATATCAATTAATTGCAGAAATGATCTGGATAATGCAGGGGCGTGTTTGTGGGGGGCGGCGCGAGAAAACAGAATGATGAAAGATGTCAGATGTCAGATGTCAGATGATATGAAACTTTGAGGGAGAGGTTGCCCTGGTCAAGTTTTGACCAGGGCAATTTTATCTGGTCTCATAGGGAACTCGGAGGAGGAGAAAGAGGCCCTTTATGAAAAATATGACCAAAAGCCCCTGACCTCTTCCCCCGATATCCGATTACTTAAATTCAGGCGTTCTCGGCCGTCACGACCACGGTGACCGTGCCCTTGACCTCCGGGGCCAGGCGGATGGTGACCTCATAGGTGCCCAGTTGCTTGATGGGCTCCGGCAATTCCAACTGCTTCTTATCCACCACGAAGCCCTGATCTTCCAGGGCCTCGGCGATCATGGCCGCGGTGACGGAGCCGTAAAGCCGCTCCTCTTCCCCCACCCGCTGGGCGATGGTGACGCTGGCCCCTTCCAGGTGGGCCACCTGGGCCAGGGCGGCTTCCCGGACCGTGGCCTGCATCTCGAGATATTTGGCCTTGGACCGTTCCACCCGGGCCAGGTTCCCCGTGGTGGCTTCCATGGCCTTCCCCTGGGGTATCAGGTAATTGCGGGCGTAACCCCGGGCCACGTCCACCACCGCGCCCATGGCGCCCAACGGGGTAACATCTTCCGTCAAAATGACCTTCACCGTAAAACTCCTCCTCAAGCATCCTTGGGTCGATGCAACCGGCGAAAATCCAGCCACAGGTCAATCAAACCCAGGGTGATAATCACGAAAAACAACGGATTCAGAAACAGCAAGGGGTAGCCGATAATCCGCAGCGGGCGCGGCAACCCCAGGCGATGGAACCAGGTAGCCACCACAGCCACTCCCTGGGAAAAATAGAGCACCGCCACCACCAGGAGCAGGTTCAGGCCTACGAACCGCAACCCGGACACCGGCACCAGCACCAGAAACCCGGCCCCCACCAACACAAAGATCAGCCACTCCGGGGCGGCCCAGGAGGACAGTGGCGGCTCCGGCTCGCCCCATCCCAAGAGCGAGACCAACTGCCGGGACAGCACCACGTTCAGCCAGGCCACCAGGGCCATATTGGTGACCATCAACCCCGGCAGGAGGCGCTGGAGCACGGTCTGGACCTGAGCCGGGGCCACCCCCGGGATCAGTGGCCCCGCGGCGCCGGAGCCGGCTTCCCCCAGAACCTTGCGCACCGTAGCCATGACCTCGGCGCTCTTTTGCGCCAGGAGGGCCTGGGGGGTCAGGCCCTGAAACCAGGCCTGCCCTAAAAAAACCAGCCCCGCGAGGACGGCCAACCCCACCACCGTCAGGATGATGGCCGGGGGGCCCGACACCCCGCGGCACTGCAAGCTGCTCAGCAGCACCCCCATGAGCAGCAGATTGAGAAAACCCAGGTTTTGCCAGAGGGTGTCCAGGGCGGGGTGGAGGGCGAAGATCGCCACCGCCATGGTCAGGGCCACCGCCAGGGCGGCCAACTCCCCCGAGCGCCAGCCGGTCACCAAGATCGGCAAAGGCGCCAGGACGCCCACCACCATAAATGCCAGAGGATTTACCTGGGCCAGCAGGAACCCTACAAGGAGGGCCCCCAGGCAGACCAACCAGATGACGTGACCCCGGCCCACGGCTTACCGCGCACCCCGGCCCTCACGTAACGGGCACTTGGGGGGTATAGCTGATCAGGGCCAGGAGCCGGGCCTGCTTGATGGCCCGGGTGACCCGCCGCTGATGACGGGCGCAGTTTCCCGAGATGCGCCGGGGAATGATCTTGCCCCGTTCCGTGACAAATTGTCTCAGGGTGTTGACGTCCTTATAGTCAATGGGCAGATTGGCATCCACGCAAAAACGGCAGACCTTGCGGCGGACATAAAATTGTTTCCGTTTACGGCGCGGCATCACAGGCATGGATTATTCCTCCTCGGCTGGGGCTACAGGTTCTTCCGGGGCGGCAGGTTCCGCCGGGGCGGCCGCAGCCGCGGGGGCGGGGGTCTCCTCGCCTCCCTCGGCGGCTTCGGGCTCGGCCGGCGGCGCGGCCGCCTTGGCCTTGGCCGCGATCTCGGCCTGCAGGGCCTCCAGGTTCACTTTGTCGGATTTCTTGGTGGTGAGGTAGCGGATGATGCGGTCGTCAATCCGGTAGTTGCGCTCCAACTCCTTGACCGTCTCGGACGTCCCGGCAAAATCGGCTAACACGTAATAGCCCCGGATGGTGCCTTGGATCTTGTAGGCCAGCTTGCGGCGGCCCCATTCATCCAGCCCCACCAGGGTCCCACCTTGGGAGGAGATAATCTTGGAAAACTTGTCGATGGCGGATTGCACTTCTTCATCCGGGAGGTCGCCATTAACCACCCAGACCGACTCATAGCGGCGCATTCTTCCTCCTTATGGTCTCATGGCCCTGGTGCTCAGCGGCCCAGGGCAAGGAGAGGTAAAGATATTATTTATCAGAATGAACGGGGCTTGTCAACGGGGGAAGGGTGGAGAAGCCGGGAAAATCTCCGCCCTCGGGCAGGATCTCCCCGGCCCCTCCCGGATCGTGGCCTTACTGCACGGTAAAGTAGGAATCCCGCTGCGAGGTGCCGTAGCTGCTCATCACCCGGCTGGTGACCGTGTAGGTGCCGGGCGAGGCGTTGTTGGGCAGGGCATACGACACGTAGTCACTGAAGCTGCCGTTGGCGTTGGTCACCGTGGTCTGATAAGGCGACCCCACCGTCTGGCCGTTGTACCGGACCTCCCGCATCAGGGTGACGGACACCGGGGCATTGGCTGGGGTCAGGATGGTATAATTCATCCCCAGGTTAACCTGCTGCCCCGGCCTGACCGTGGATGGAGAGGCGCTCACGTTGTCCACGCTGACCACATTGCCCTGGCCATGGTAATTATTCGCCTGGGCCGCGGCCTGGCCCGAACTGATCTCACTGTTGCGGTGTTGGGCATAGAGATAGCCCCCCACCCCCCCTATGACACCGCCCGCGGCGGCGCCGACCCAGGCGCCGGTGGCCGCGGAACCGGTGGCCGCGCCGATGATGGAGCCGATGGCGGCG
The DNA here is from genome assembly GCA_964398095.1 of uncultured Desulfobacca sp. Taxonomy (GTDB): domain Bacteria; phylum Desulfobacterota; class Desulfobaccia; order Desulfobaccales; family 0-14-0-80-60-11; genus 0-14-0-80-60-11. The sequence continues at coordinate 1,561 of CAYNMI010000220.1, read as the reverse complement.
CCAGTGGCCGCCCCGCCCAAGGCACCGGCGCCGGCGGATTGTCCGGGGGAATAATAGCCGCTCTCCGTGACGCAGCCCGCCAGAGACACGGCAAAGAGAACTACTATGGCCATCGCCAACCATTTCCGGGTCATGTTGTTTCCCTCCTCCCGCAGTGCGGTTCAAGACAGAATGCCAGGGCCCTGTGTCAGGGAATGTCAGCCATGATCAATGATTTTCTTGAATATATCAATAAATCCTTAGGCCCCGAGATGCAACCCCTGCATACCGGATTCCTGCTCCCCGGCCCGGCGCCGCCTCACACCTCCCGGCCCGCGGCCAGCCGCACCTGGTCCAGGATGCCGTTGACGAAGCCCCCGGAGGCCTCACTGCCGTAACGCTTGGCCATTTCCACCGCCTCGTTGATCACCACCTTGGGCGGAATCTGGGGCTGGTACAGGAGTTCATAGATGGCCAGCCGCAGCAGGTTGCGGTCCACGAGGGTCATGCGCTCCAGGCGCCAATGCTCGGAGTAGCGCCCGATGAAGGCATCCAGTTCCTCCAGGTGCGACGCCACCCCCTCCACCAGTTCCTTGAGATAGCCGGGAGGCGGGCCTTCTTTTTGAAAATGGCGCCAAAACCCTTCCACCGCCTCGAATCGCTGCTCCCCGGCGAACTCGGCCTGATAGAGGCATTGCAGGGCCCATTCCCGGCAGCGGCTGCGGGAATAAGCCCCCAAATTTTCAGGCTCCCAGCTCTTTCAGGAGATTGACCATCTCGATGGCGGCTTCCGCGGCGGCAAAGCCTTTGTTGCCCGCCTTGCTGCCGGCCCGTTCGATGGCCTGCTCCAGGGTGTCGGTGGTCAGGATGCCGAAGGCGATGGGCACCCCGCTCTCCAGGGACACCTGGGCGATCCCCTTGCTCACCTCCGCGGCCACGTAATCGAAGTGGGGGGTGGAGCCCCGGATCACCGCCCCCAGGCAGATCACGGCATCGTAGGCCTTGGCCTGCGCCAGGCGTTTGGCCGTCAGGGGAATCTCCCAGGCCCCGGGGACCCGCACCACCAGGATGTTGTCATCGGCTACCCCTTGGCGCCGCAGGCAATCCAGGGCGCCCTCCAACAGACGCTCGGTGATGAAGGAATTGAAGCGGCTGATCACCAGGGCGAATTTCAAGCCCGCGGCGCTGAGCTTGCCTTCTATGGTACGCATCGGCTCTCCTTTATGGCTACGGTACCTGGTTGAGATGCAGCAATTTTTTTAAAAAAAACCTTGGGGGGAAAAGGGGAAAAGGCGAAAGGGCGAAAAGGATAAAAACCCTTGAAATCAATCTTATCCTTCCCAAAAATCTTCATCCGCACCGGCAAATCCAGGCAAAATTTCTAAACCAAGAAAACTCCGGTTGGCTTTTCCCTTTTCCCCATTTTCCCTTTTCGCCTTTTCCTCCTGCCTTTACACCATTTTCAGCAGATGCCCCATCTTCTGGCACTTGGTCTTGAGATAGTTGCGATTCACCCGGTTGGGGGGAATCTCCAGGGCCACCCGCTCCACCATGGTGAGGCCGTAGCCCTCCAGGCCGATGA
>CAYNMI010000219.1:0-4707 GCA_964398095.1 uncultured Desulfobacca sp. | reverse complement strand
GTCCTTCACCAGCACCGCCCCGGTGGGCCGGGAATTGCAGGTGCTCCGGGTGCTCACCAGCTTGGCGATGAGCATGAAATATTCATTCCAGGATGGTCGCATATGCTTGCATTTCCCAGATGGATTTAAGGTTCAAGTCTTTGGTGGCACAGGTGAGACGCCTGTGCCACCTGTCTTTTTATTATTCTTCTCTGGTTTATATGAACCTTCCTCGGTTGCCAAGGCGCGCCCTCAATTTTGCTTGGTCATCACTTTTGCAGGAAAGTGGTGATAAGCCGGTTGGTCTCCCCCGCTTCCTCCTCCGGCGGGATATGGCCGCATTGGGGCAGGATCACCAGTTCCGAGTCCGGGATATCCCGCTTGAACTTTTTACCGATCTTGAGCGGCACCACCTCGTCCTCCGCCCCCCAGATAATCAGGACCGGCACGCTGATGGTCTTATACCGGGCGGTGACCGCCTGGGCGTCTTCCGGCACGATCTGCTGGGCCGTCGCCGTCACCGCCTGCCGGGCCCCGGGCAGATTGCCGTAATAGGCATAGGTGTCGATCTGTTCGTCGGTGATTTGGTCCTTATGATAATAACATTTTCTCAGCACCATGGCGGTAACGAACCGGGGCGGCAGCAGCCGGCTGCCGATGGCATTGAGCAGCGGAATCCGGGCGAACCGGATGAACCAGGGCAGCTTCTGGGGATAACCGGCGCTGTCGATGAGCACCAGCTTCTTGATCCGGGCCGGGATGTCCGCCCGCACCTTGAAATAGGTCATCAGGGTCACCCCGCCCCCCATGGAATGGCCGATGATGGTCAGATCGTGCAGGTTTTGCGTGCGGATGAACGCCGCCACCATGTCGGCCTGGTCGCGCATGGCGTATTTGCCGTCGTCGGGTTTATCGGAAAGGCCATACCCCTTGAGATCAATGGCAAACACCCGGTAGTCCCTGGTTAACTCGGGGGCCAGAAACCGCCAGGTATAGGTGCAGGCCCCGAAGCCGTGCAGCAGGATGACCGGCGGCCCCTGCCCCGCCTCATAGTAATTGATCTTGATCCCCTGATAATCAAAGACCCGGCGCGCGCCCCAGGAATTGTCCAGATTCCCCGGCCGCGGCACCCGCACGCAGCCCGCCGTCCCCAGGAGCACGACGCAACTCATGACCAATAGACTGATTGTCCGCATTAATTCCGCCCTATGGTTCCACAAATCCCATGCTAACAAACTCCCTGGCGCAAATCAATCGCTTCCCCGGCCGCGGGTTGACTTCCGGCCCGGCGCGTTTTATATTAAAAAAAAGGCTTTTCTTCTCGATCACTTGCGGGCAGGTTACCCCCTCCGTCATGAACCACCGGCGTTCTTGCTGGCACCGGCCCCCTCCCCGCCTGCCTGGAGTCACGTATGAAAAGGGCGCTCATTTTTTCGCTGGTGGGATATTTTCTCTTGTTCGGGGTAAGCCTGGAGGCAGGCATGAAGGTGTTCTCCCGGGCTGATCGAACCCAGGTTGCTGCTCCGGGCGCGCCGCATCAGGCTCCCGGTGAGATGAGCAGAGATTCTTATAAGAAGGCCAAGTTTGCCCTGGGCTCTTTCGACCTGGTGAACGGCTTGACGAGGCAGGACCTGCAAACCCTGGATAGTAACGACAGCGTGGGCTTTTATTACCTGCTGGGTTGCCTCTGGCTAGTCGTGGGAATGCGCTTCGCCCGCCGGCGGCCTTCTAGAAAATAAACCCGGCCCCCCTCGCTTTCACTGACAAATCCTCACTCATTTCCCCGGCTCACTGCCTCAGGTCGATGACCCGGGGCGAGGTCTCGGCCTCCCGGTTGAGCGAGCCCGGCTCCACCAGTTTCACCCGGGGCTGGACCCCGATGCCCTGGGCCAGCTTGTGGGCGATCTCCTGCAGCATTTCCCGCTGCCTGGTCATCTTGTCGAAAAACAATTCCTCCCGGACCTCGATCCGCACCTCCAGGTAGTCCAGGTGGCCCTCCCGGCCCACCACCAACTGATAGGCCGGCTCCTCCCCCTGGATGGCGGCCAACACCTGCCCCACCCGCTTGGGGAAGATATTGGTCCCCTTGACGATGACCACCTCGTCGCAGCGGCCCTCAATGCGGCTCATGCGGGCCAGGGTCCGGCCGCAGGGACAGGGCTCCGAGAACAGGCGCACCAGGTCGCCGGTGCGGAACCGCACCAGGGGGGTGGCCTCCCGGGTGAGGGTGGTGATGACCAGTTCCCCCAACTCCCCATCGGGCAGGAGTGCGCCGGTGGCCGGGTCGATGACCTGGGGCAGAAAGTGATCCTCGCTGATGTGCATCCCTGGCAGCGGATGGGCGGCGCACTCCCCGGCCACCCCGGGGCCCATGGCCTCGGAGAGGGCGTAGTGGTCCAGGGCGGCGGTGTAGAGGCGGTTCTGGATTTCGGCCCGCATGGCCTCGGTCCAGGGCTCCCCGGCCAACAGCGCCAGCTTGAGGTGCAGATTCTTGGGGTCCACCCCCTGGGCCTCCATTTCATCCGCCAGCACCAGGGCGTAGGACGGGGTGGAGACCAGGACCGTGGTGCGGTAGTCCCGCATCACCTGGACCTGGCGCTGGGTGAAGCCGGGCCCGCTGGGAATCACCGAGGCCCCTAAAAGCTCCACCCCGTAGTGGATACCGAAGGCGCTGGTCAGGAGGCTGTAGCTCAGGGTCACCTGGACCACGTCGTCCCGGTCCACCCCGGCGGCGGTGAGGACCCGGGCGGCGAGCATGGCCCAATGGCGCAGGTCCCGGCTGGTGTAGCCCATGACGATGGGCTGGCCGGGGCTGCCGGTGGAGGAGTGGATGCGCACCACCTCCCGGAGGGGCACCGCGAACATCTCGTAGGGATAGGCCCGGGCCAGGTCGTGCCGGGTGGTGAAGGGCAGCCGCCCCAGGTCCTCCAAGGACTGGCAGTCTTGGGGGAGGAAGCCCAGGGCATCGAACTTCTTTTTGTAGAACTTGACGTTCTTATAGACCCGGGTAAGGGTGGCCTGGAGCCGCTCCAACTGCAACTGGGCCAACTCGCCCCGATCCATGGTCTCCGCTTCTCTATCAAAGATCGCCATGTTGGTATCTCCCGGCAGCTTGCAGGGTTTTCTGTTTTCTGTAAGAACCTTGGATTTTTCCTCCCGAACATTCTTCAGCACGACATACTGCCCACTGCCCACCGCTTACTGGTCTGAAAAGATACCCAGATTTGGTGGCACAGGCGTCCCGCCTGTGCTTTATGTGGTGCACTTGCGCACCCTGTTCCGAAAAGTTTTGAATGGCACCGGTATCATACCGGTGCGGGTGCACAGGTTGAAAACCTGTGCCACCAATATTTTTCATGCCTTATGGGTAGGCCGACGGCCCATGGGGAACCGCTCACCACTCACTGCTTACTGCTTACTGCTCACTGTTTACTATTCCTCTTCCCGGCCTAAATAGGCCTCGATGACCCGGGGGTCCCGGCGGATGTCCCGGGGCAGGCCCGCGGCGATGACCTGGCCGTGGTCCAGGACCACGATCCGGTGGCACAGGCCCATGACCAGGGTCATGTCGTGTTCGATGACCAGCAGGGTGATGCCCAGGGACTGGAGTTTCTCCAGCAGGACCATGAGGTCCTCGGTCTCCCGGGGGTTGAGGCCCGCGGCGGGCTCGTCCATGAGCATCAGTTGCGGTTGTTGCGCCAGGGCCCGGGCGATCTCCAGGCGCCGCCGGTCGCCGTAGGCCAGGGCCTCGGCAGGCTCATCTTCCTTGCCCGTAAGGCCCACCTGTTCCAGCAGTTCCAGGGCCGCCTGGCGGTTATGGGCCTGGGCCCGCTGCACCTGCGGCAGGGGCAAAAGCGCTGTAAAGACCCCCACCGACTGGCGCAGGTGAAAGCCCGTGAGGACGTTTTCCAGCACCGTCATGCCCCCGAAAAGCTGGATATTCTGGAAGGTGCGGGCCAGGCCCAGGCCGGCCCGGCGGTAAGGGGGCAGGCCCGCCATATCCTGGCCGGCCAGGCGGATGCCGCCGGCGCTGGGGGGCAGCAGCCCGTTAATCAGGTTGAAGCAGGTAGTCTTGCCGGCGCCGTTGGGGCCGATCAACCCGACAATCTCCCCCGGGGCCACCCCAAAGGAGACGTCGCTCAGGGCTTGCACCCCTCCAAAAGATTTACTCAGGCCGTCAACTTCAAGCATGGTAAAAACCTGGGGTGAAAAGGGGAAAAGGGTAAAAGGCGAAGAGGGAAGAGAAAAGAATTGGTGCTACCGCCTTCCCACCTTTGGGCCTTTCCCAAAACGCACTCGTTATAATAGTTCTGCATGGCTTTTGTGCAACTAGCCTGATGGCCGGCGGAGGCGAAATGAAAAGCCCCGAGGCATGATATCCGGGAGGCTTTCCCCCTTTTTCCCTTTTCGCCTTTTCGCCTTTTTCCCCCGCCGTTATTCCCAAACTTCCCGATAACCCTTGCCCAAATAGGCCCGCTGCACCTCCGGGTCTTCCCGGAGGTCCGCCGCGGACCCGTCCAGGATGATGCGGCCGGTCTCCAGCACATAGCCCCGGTCGGCCACCTTCAAGGCGGCCCGGGCGTTCTGCTCCACCAGGAGGATGGTGGTGCCCTGGGCCTTGAGTTCCGCCAGGATATCATAGACCTGGGTGACCATCCGGGGAGCCAGCCCCATGGAAGGCTCGTCCAGCATCAAGAGCCGGGGGCGGGCCATCAGGGCCCGGCCGAT
>CAYNMI010000218.1:0-4715 GCA_964398095.1 uncultured Desulfobacca sp. | reverse complement strand
AAAATCCCCCTAAATCCCCCTTTAGAAAAGGGGGACTTAAACTGCCAAATCCGCGTCTCTATCATGATTTTAAGTCCAGCTAATTATGAAACGCTCCACTAGGCCCCGGCCCCAAAAATCCTTGTCAAGTCTGGATAATTCTGGTATAAAAATATGATTTAAAAAATTCTCACGCACCAGTGGGGCGGGCTGGTGCCGGCCAGGCTTGGCCGGTGGCCCCGCCTGGCCTGGTGCGGCGGACCAACCAGGAGGCAGTTTTATGTCGTATGTCACCATGAAGGAACTGCTGGAGGCCGGGGTGCACTTCGGCCACCAGACCCGCCGCTGGAACCCCAAGATGGGGCCGTACATTTTCGGGGCCAGAAACGGCATCCACATCATTGACCTGCAAAAGACCGTCCAGTTCTTCAAAGTCGCCTACAATTACGTGATGGAAACGGTGGCCAACGGCGGCATCGTTCTGTTCGTGGGCACCAAGAAGCAGGCCCAGGACGCCATTGCCGAAGAAGCGCAGCGCTGCGGCATGTTCTACGTCAACCACCGCTGGCTGGGGGGCATGCTCACCAACTACCAGACCATCAGCCGCTCCATTCAACGCCTCAAAGAGTTCGAGGCCATGAAGGAAGACGGCTCCATCAAGCGGTTCCCCAAGAAAGAAATCCTGATGATGGAAAAGAAGGCCGCCAAGCTGGAGCGCTCCCTGGGCGGCATCAAGAATATGGGCCGCCTGCCGGACATCGTCTACGTGGTGGACCCCCGGAAGGAAGACATCGCGGTGGCGGAAGGCCGCAAAACGGAGATCTCGCTCTTGGCCATCGTGGACAGCAACTGCGACCCCACGGAAATCAATTATCCCATTCCGGGGAACGACGACGCCATCCGCGCCATTCGCCTCCTCACTTCCCGGGTGGCCGACGCGGTATTGGACGGTAAAAGGCTGGCGGAGGAGCGGCTCCAGGCCATCACCGACAAGGAACTGGCCGAGGCCGAGGCCGAGGCCGAAACGCCCCCGGTGGTGGAGGCCCCGGCTCCGGCCCCGGAAGAGGCGGCGGCCCCGGAACCCGAGGCGTAATCCCCCGGGGTTCGAAAATTCATGGCATCGCGTAGGGGCCTGATTCATCTCGCCTGACGGCGAAATGAATTGCGCCCCTACCTCGTATGATAACCTGCTCTATTGAGATAGATTTTAATGGGAGGGGAAAAGAGATTCACTTCCCCTTCACCCTAACCTCCCCCATTGGGGGAGAGGGGATAAAGATTGAATTACTTTGCTGCCCTCATGAATAATTGGTCCCGCGGGGGAAAGGCTGCCACTTAAATCCCCCCTAACCCCCCTTTATAAAGGGGGGAAACAATCGGGGCCCCCTTTAAAAAGGGGGGAAAGAATCGAGCCCCTTTTTTTAAAGGGTGGAAACAATCGGGCCTCTCTATTTATAGCAATTGCCAAAAGTTTTTTCCGATGGCGGTATTTTAATGAATCGTAGGGGCACAGCGGGCTGTGCCCTCAAACCTCTTGGGCATAGCACGCTATGCCCCTACGAAAAGAAATTACTTTTGGCAACTACTATAAAAAGGGGAAAAGCAATCGGCCCACCCTTTTCCGAGGGTGGAACTGATTGAATAAGATAGAAAAAGTCCCCCTTCGGCACCATCAGGATTTTAGGGGGATAAGGAGGATGACTTGGAAATTACCGCGGAACTGGTGAAAACCCTGCGTAGCAAGACCAACGCCGGGATGATGGATTGCAAGAAAGCCTTGAAAGAGACCGGCGGCGACCTGGAGGCCGCGGTGGCCTACCTGCGCCAGAAGGGCCTGGCCGTGGCCGCCAAGCGGGCCGACCGGGAAACCGCGGAAGGGGCCATCTGGGCCTATATCGCCCCGGATCAGAAATCCGGCCTGCTCTTAGAGGTCAACTGCGAGACGGATTTTGTGGCCAAGACCCCGGCCTTTGTGGAACTGGGCACCAGGTTGACCGAGCATCTGGCCGCGGTGGCCCTGAAGAGCGTGGAAGACCTGCTGACCCAGCCCTGCCCCCATGCGCCCAACCTCACGGTGACCGATTACCTCAACGAAGTGATCGCCAAGACCGGGGAGTCCATCCGCATCCGCCATTTCGTCCGCTATCAGGGCGACCTGGTGACCGCTTACATCCACCACGGCGGCAAGATCGGGGTCATGCTGGAGTTAAGCGGCGGCGGCGGCGCCCCGGAGGCCCAGGCCGCGGCCAAAGACCTGGCCATGCAGGTGGCCGCCACCGCGCCCCTGGCCGTGGGCCGTGAAGAAATTCCGGCGGAAGTCGTGGCCAAGGAAAAGGCCATCTATGAGGCCCAGGCCAAGGAGAGCGGCAAGCCGGAGAAGATCATCGAGAAGATGACCGTCGGCCGCCTGGAGAAATTCTATAAGGAAGTCTGCCTGGTGGAGCAGGCCTTCGTGAAGAACCCGGATATCACCGTAACCCAATTCCTCAAGGAAGTGGGCGCCAAGCTGGGAGGCCAGGATCTGAAGGTCCAGGGGTTTACCCGCTACCAGGTGGGCGCCTGAAAGAGGTCCCCATGACGCCGGAGAGCCCCAAATACCGCCGCGTCCTCCTGAAGGTGAGCGGCGAAAGCCTGGCCGGAGAAAAGAAATTCGGCCTGGACCCCGCCACCCTAAAGGTTATCGCCCTGGAAATCAAGGCAGTGGTGGACCTGAAGGTGCAAGTGGGGATCGTGGTGGGGGGGGGCAATATCTTCCGGGGGCTGGAGGCCAGCGCCCAGGGGATCGACCGGGCCGTGGCCGACAACATGGGGATGCTGGCCACGGTGATCAATGCCATTGCCCTCCAGGACGCCCTGGAGAAGGCGGGGGTTCCCACCCGGGTTATGAGCGCCATCACCATGAACGCAGTGGCGGAGCCCTATATCCGCCGCCGGGCCTTGCGCCACCTGGAAAAAGGCCGGGTGGTGGTGTTCGGGGCCGGCACCGGCAGCCCCTATTTCACCACGGACACCGCCGCGGCCCTCCGGGCCACGGAGATCGGGTCCCAGGCCATCCTCAAGGGGACCCGGGTGGCGGGCATCTATGACCGGGATCCGGAAAAGGACGCCGGGGCGCAGATATTTTCCCGCCTCACCTATTTCGAAGTCCTGGAAAAATCCCTCCGGGTCATGGACAGCACCGCCATCACCATGGCCATGGAACAGCATATCCCCATCATCGTCTTCAAATTGCTGGAGCCGGGAAATATGAAGCAGGTGGTGCTCGGGGCGGCAGTGGGCACCATCGTGGAGAAGCGCGGCGATGAAAGATGAGGTCCTCAGCGAAACCAGACGCAAAATGGATAAGGTCCTGGAGGCCATGGCCCGGGACCTCTCCCGGGTGCGCACCGGGCGCGCCTCCGTGGCCCTGTTGGAAGGCATCAAGGTGGAGTGCTACGGCACCACCATGCCCCTGCCCCAGGTGGCGTCCCTGGCGGCGCCGGAGAGCCGCCTGCTCACCGTGCAACCCTGGGACGTTTCGGTCATGGGGGATATCGAGAAGGCCATCCTCAAATCCGACCTGGGCCTGAATCCGGCCAACGACGGCAAGATCATCCGCTTGCCCATTCCGGCCCTCACCACCGAGCGCCGGAAAGACCTGGTGAAAATGGTGAAGAAGATGGAGGAAGAGGCCAAGGTGGCCCTGCGCAACGTCCGCCGGGAGGCCAACGAGGACTTCAAGGAGATGAAGAAAGAAAAGCTCCTGGCCGAGGACGACGCCCACCGGGGCCAGGACGAGGTCCAGAAAATCACCGATGAATACACCAAGAAAGTGGAAGCCCAGGCCGCGGACAAAGAAAAGGAGATCATGTCCTTTTGAGGGGCCGGAGGACCGCCTTGACTGAACAGCCCATGGTTCTGGACCCCCAGAAACTCCCCCGCCACGTGGCCATCATCATGGACGGCAACGGCCGCTGGGCCCAACGCCGGGGCCTTCTCCGGGTGCGGGGCCACGTGGCCGGCATGGAGTCGGTCCGGGTGGTGACCCGCCTGGCCCGCCGCCTGGGCATCTCTTATCTCACCCTGTTTGCCTTTTCCGAAGAAAACTGGCAGCGCCCCGCCATGGAGATCCGGGTCCTGATGGCCCTGATGCGCACCTATTTGCGCCAGGAACTGCGGGAGATGCAAGAGAACCAGATTGCCCTCAAGGCCATCGGCAACCTGCAGCAGTTGCCCGGGAAGGTGCTGCGGGAACTGCACGAGACCATGGCGGCCACCGCCCCCGGGGCCCGGATGGACCTGACCCTGGCCCTGAGCTACGGCGGGCGCAGCGAAATCGTCCAGGCCGTCAAGACCCTGGCCCGGGATATCGCCGGGGGGCGCCTTAAACCCGAGGACATCGACAGCGCCCGGTTTTCCCGCTATCTCTGCACCGCCGACATGCCCGACCCGGACCTGATTATCCGCACCAGCGGCGAATACCGCCTGAGCAACTTTCTCCTGTGGCAGTCGGCCTATACCGAACTCTACGTCACCGAGACCCTGTGGCCGGACTTCCGGGAGGAAGACTTCCTCAAGGCCCTGACCACCTACCAGCAGCGCGACCGCCGCTTCGGCCTCACCCAGGAACAGATCGAAGCCCAGAACGCCCCGGAACCGCGGCATTAGGGAAAATTAAAGATATTAAAGATAGAAGAAATGCTTTGGGGGGGGGGGGGGGGGGGGGGGGGGGGGGGGGGGGGGGGGGGGGGGGGGGG
>CAYNMI010000217.1:0-4736 GCA_964398095.1 uncultured Desulfobacca sp. | reverse complement strand
ATATCGTTATCTTAAACTTAATTATTTAACGGAGGGTGACCTCAAACAGGCCGGAGACTTCCATTACGGCGAAATGGAGATGCACCGGAAGGCTAATTTCTGGCGGCGGCGTTTTCCTTTTTCCTGGTACAATCTTTATTGGTTCTTGAGCGGCTACGGCGAGCGCCCTTCCTGGGCCCTGGCCTGGCTTGCTGCCTTCCTGGCGGTCTTTCCCGCATTACTGGCCTGGTATGGCCTGGACCTGGCACCCAAACATGTCCCAGCTTTCGGGGATTCTTTCTTTTACCTGCTGCAAAAAGTGACTCTCCAGCGGCCCGTCTGGGCCGACCCCGTGGGCTTTGGCGGCAAGCTGGTGGCGGGGCTCAGCGTTTTGCTCATTCCCGGCCAGGCGGCGCTGTTTTTGCTGGCCCTGCGCAACCGCCTGGGCCGCCGCCGCTGAGGCGAGAAGATGCGGCATAACATACCCCCCTTTTCTAAAGGGGGGCAGGGGGGATTTTAATAAGGGCCTGATAATACCCCTAAATCCCCCTTTATAAAAGGGGGACTTGGGTTATCTCAAGTCATAAGTTGCAATAGGGTAGGGGGGGTCTGGCTCGCGGGAAAAGGTGCGCAGTGCGCACCCTACACGAACTTAAGTTAGCGCTTATACCCCTGGTGGGAGGGGGTTGGGGGGAGGGGGGCGTAGGCTCGGGGTTGCCCGGCCCGCGCTCACTATTCTCAGCGGGGAAGCATGATGGTGGGCCGTGCCCACCCTACATGGCTTTGAAGATCCGCAATCGACTGAGGCGGAGGCGGTGAAAAAAGAATTTTACAGGCGTTTTCGAACTCCGCTCGGAAACGTTTCCCTCCCTTAAAGGGGCTTGGGAGGGGAGCTTGGGGAGAGGGCAGGGGACCCCTGACCAAAACCGTCCTCCGGTCCTTGCCGCAAAACCCAACGAGAATCGTCATGGACCTGAAATTCAAATGGTTGCGGGTGTCGCCGGCCCGCCAGGAAGTCGTAATCCAGGAGATCGATTACGGCTGCGAGCCCGGCGGGCGCTTTTACGCCCTGGTGGCCGCGGCGACCCTGATCGCCTGTCTGGGGCTCATCGCCAACAGCACCGCGGTCATCATCGGCGCCATGCTGGTGGCCCCGCTCATGACCCCGATTTTCGGCATCTCGCTGTCCCTGGTGCGGGGCGAGGCCCGCCTGATGGGCCGGGCCGTCCGGGCGGAAGTCCTGGGGGTCGCTTTGGCCGTGGGCATCGCGGCGCTGTTCGGGTCTCTCCCCCTGGCCCTGGAGGTCACCCCGGAGATGCTGGCCCGGACCCAGCCCAATCTGCTGGACCTCATGGTGGCGGTCCTGGCGGGGTTCGCCGGCGCCTATGCCATGACCAACGAACACCTGAGCCCGGCGTTGCCCGGGGTGGCCATCGCCACCGCCATCGTGCCGCCCCTGGCCAACGCCGGCCTCTGTCTGGCCATGGGCGCCTATCAGGGGGCCTATGGCTCCTTTCTCCTCTTCCTGGCCAACTTCCTATCCATTCTCCTGGTATCCTCCCTGGTCTTTATCGGCACGGGCCTCACCCGCAGCCTGGGTGCGAAAAAATGGGGCTATCTGCGGCGCTTCGGGGTCCCGGCCGCGGGGTTTCTGGCGGTGGCGATCCTGCTCACCCCGCCCCTGGTGCGGATGGTGCGGGACCGCTATCTGACTACGGCCATTAAGCGCATCATCTCGGCGCAGTTATCCCAGTTGCCCACCACCGCCATGTTCAAGATGAACCATGAAATGAGCGGCGGCAAACTGTATATCCTGGGGACGGTGCGCACTCCCAGGGTGATGACGCCTTACCGGGTGAAGGTCATCCAGGATGCTCTGACCGCAAACCTGAAAGTGCCCACGGTCCTGATATTCCGCTGTACGGTCACCAAGGACATCAGCGCCACCGGCACTAGCAGCGAAGTGACGGCGGAGAACCTGAACGGCTCCTTCCTGTCCACCAAGTTGAACCCCAACGTCTTGCAGGTCCAGGTGGCGGAACAGGTTTTGCGGGAGGAATTGTTCTCCCGGCCGGAATTCGAGTTGGAGGAGGTGGACCAGACGCGCCTGCCGGCGGGACCGATGATAGTGGCCACTATCCAGGGCCCCCGGGTGCTGATCCCTGCCGAGGTGGAGGCATTCCAGAGGGCTATCCAACGCCGCCTCAAGGATAATTCCATCCGTTTACTGGCCCGCTGCCTGACTACGGTAGGGGTAGGCGCCACCGGGCGCATCCTCTATGGCTGGTCCCATTTCGCCCTGAAGCCTCCGGAACAGCAGGCCTTGATGGAAAAGATCGACCTCAGCGTGAGGGAAGCCTTTAAACGGTTTAAGGATATTTTCGTTACCAATGTAGATGCCGCGCCCCGGCATGACGGCTGGCAAGCCCGGGTGGAAGTGGTGGGCGCGCATGTGATCACCCCGGGAGAAGCGGCCAGGGTGGAGAGATTCGTGGCGGCACGGGTCAATCACCCCATAAAGCTCTTCTTTTTTTCTCAGTCCCAGGCCATGGTGACTCCCGAGGGATATAACTCGGTGCAGGATTTTATCCAAAGGCGCGTGGAGAAGAGCGAATCGGTGAGGCGCACCAGTCACTAAACTGGTGCTGCCGCGGGCGGCAGCCAGGACCAATCCTCCTGGGATCAGGGTCATAGGAGGTGCGGCGGAGGGTGGTTACATGGAGAAGAGTCAGACCGCCAGCCCGGAGGAAAGGTTGATCGTGTATGGCAGCCTGGCCCCCGGGGAGGCCAATCACTTCCTGCTGGCGGGACTCACCGGGGACTGGTATAAATGTCATATCAGTGGACACCTGGGCATCTACCGGGGCTTCAAGTCGTTCCGCTACGATCCCCAGGGGCCGGAACACCCGGCCTGGCTCCTGGAATCCGCCGGCCTCCCCCGGGTCCTCCCGGACCTGGACGACTTCGAAGGGGAGGAATACGCGCGCCGCATCATTCCCGCCCGGGTCGGCGACCGTTGGGTCATGGCCCAGGTCTATGAGGGCAAATATGTCGATTGATAACCCCCCCGCCGGGAAGCTGGCGCCGCCCTTATCCCTGGAGGCCTATGCCCACTGTTTTTTGACCTTCAGGAAGCATTCCACCGAGTGGCTGGCCATGCTCCGGTGGTCTCAGGAGCGCCTGCTGCCGCGTCTGCCGGTAAAATCCCCCTTCGCCGCCCTGAGCGTCGGGGCCGGCAACGGGGACTTCGACCGCCGCTTCGTCCCGATCCTGCAATCCCGGCTCCAAAACCTGGAATATGTCATGGTGGAGCCCAATGCGGCCCTCTGCCGCGGGCTCCGGGAGCATCTGCCCGGCCATGCCGGTGACGGGGTGCGGTTTGAAATCGATCCCCTCAGCTTCGAGGACTTTGCCATCCGCCGCGCCTTCGACCTGGTGCACTTCACCCACTGCCTCTACTACATCCCGGACCGGCAGGCTGCCATTGACCATGCCCTTAAGGCCATCGGCCCGGACGGCCTGGTGCTCATCTTCCATCAGACCCCGTGGGGCATCGATCAGGTGCAACAACGGTTCCTGAAGCGCGTCAAGGGCAGCGACCAGGAAATGTTCACCAGCCGGGAGATTCAAGCAATCTTGGAAGGCTGCGGCACGCCCTACCGCCTGGAAGTGGTGGAGAGTCACATCAACGTCTCGGAGTGCTTCCGGCCCGGCTCCGCCGAAGGGGAGGCCCTCCTCAGCTTTTTCCTGGAGTCCGACGTGCGCGGCCTGGACCCCGCCCTCAAGCAAGAAGTGCTGGAGTACCTCTATGAGTTAACCTATCCCCGGGAAGGCCGCCGCCTCCTGCATCACCCGGTGGCCATCTTTAGTTTGCCTTCCGGCAAGGAGCGGGGGTAGATTACGGCAGCACTTACCAAAGACCTTGACGCCCTGGTGCGCCCCAGCAAGATGTTTGCACCGCGCCTTTGACGATAAGGAGGAGAGCACATGATAAAAACCTCTGCACGCAATCTTTGGCTGGCGTTAGCGCTGGTGCTGGGTCTGGCGGTGGCCGCTTCGGCCCAGGCGCCCGCCACGACCTCGGGGGGCTCGGGCCAGGCCCTGCTCAATCTGCAGGATGATATGGTGGCCCTGCACGGCTATGACCCGGTGGCGTATTTTAACCACAAACTGCCCGTTAAGGGCAGCAAGCGTTTTTATGAAATTATCGGCGGCGCCACCTATTATTTCGCCTCCCGGGATGACAAAATTGAATTTATGCGGGATGCGCCGCACTATCAACCGCAGTTCGGCGGGTACTGCGCCACCTCCATGGCCAGCGGCCACGTGGTGGACGTCGACCCCAGCCTCTTTGCCGTCTATGAGGGGCGGCTCTATCTGTTCAATAGCCCCGAGGCCCAGACCGTGTTTCTCAATGAACCCCGGCGGATCATTGCTGAGGCCACCCGGAATTACTTCAAGCTCGCCTCTAAAAAGCGCTCCACCTATTGAACGGCATGGGGCGGCGGCAACGGAGTTGGGGGCCGCCTGGCGGCCGTCAACGGCGGGGGCAGGGCAAAATCGCCCTGGGGGTCATCCTGGCAATGCTCCTGACCGGCGGGGCCGTGGCCGGGGAGGGTTTTGACGTGCCTTATCCAGGCCGGGTCTTCCAGTTTCCCCGGGACCACGGGGCCCATCCCCGGTACAAGACGGAGTGGTGGTACTGGGTGGGGCACTTGCGAGACGCCGCGGGGGAGTCATTCGGCTACCAGTTGACC
>CAYNMI010000216.1:0-4783 GCA_964398095.1 uncultured Desulfobacca sp. | reverse complement strand
TCATGGCCTCCAGGGGCTATCGCACCCTGTTGTTCGGCCCCTTGAAGCCGGTGGGTTTAATTGATCCCCGCACCGGCCGCCAACCCTTTGCGGTGGTGCAACTCCGGGCCGAAAACCGGGAAGGGACATTGTATAACCTGGTGGGCTTTCAGACCAAGCTCAAGCACGGGGAGCAGGAACGGGTCTTCCGGCTCATCCCGGGGCTGGAGGCCGCGGAGTTCGTGCGCCTGGGCTCCATCCACCGCAACACCTTTATCCACTCCCCTGGGATTTTGTCCGCGTATCTCAATTTTTTCCAACACCCCCGGCTCTTTCTGGCGGGGCAGATCTCCGGGGTGGAGGGCTACGTGGAATCCGCGGCCATGGGGTTGCTGGCCGGGATCAACGCCGCCCGCCAGGTGCAGCAGCGTCCCCTGGTCACCCCGCCCCGGGAGACCGCGTTGGGGGGCCTCATCGGCCACCTCACTAACACCGAAACCCGCGATTTTCAGCCCATGAACGTCAATTTCGGGTTGTTTCCGCCGCTGCCGGGCCGCACCCCAAAGAAACTCCGGGGCGCGGCCTACGCGGCGCGGGCCTTGGAGGCGTTGGCGGATTGGATGAGATGGGATAGGGATGAGTTGTGAGGACAAGGCAGAGCGAGGCGTGGCCGCACATTAAGTGGTGGGTCATGCCCACCAGTCCATGCGCCGCTTTCTTCAGCCCTGGACGGCCTTCAAAAACTTCTCCAGGCTTTCCCGGTTCTCCACGTTGTGAAAACTCTCGGGGGGCTCTTGAGGCAGGATTTTCCGCACCAGGCCCTTGAGGACGTTTTTGGGCCCTACCTCCACCCAGGTGTCCACCCCGGCGGTCTTCAGATTGAAGACGAGTTCGGCCCAGCGCACCGGGGAGGTGAGCTGCCGGCCCATGGCCTGGCGCAGCCTCGTAGGGTCATTTTCCGGGGCGGCCGTGGCGTTCAGGTAGAGGGTGATTTGGGGGGCCTGGAAGTTGAGGGTGGACAAAGCAGCGGCAAAATCCAGATTGGCTCCCTCCATCAAGGGCGAGTGCCAGGCCCCGGAGACCTTCAGGGGCACCACCCGGGCGCCCTCGGCCTTGGCCGCATTCCCGGCCCGGGCCACGATTTCCGGGGCGCCCGAAACTACCGTCTGCTCCGGGGTATTGAAGTTGGCCAGGGCGATGGGGCCTTGTTTGGTGAAGGGATGGACCAGCCCCTTGACTTTCTCCGGGGTCAAGCCGATGACCGCGACCATGGCGCCGGGATATTTTTCGGCCTCCCGGTGCATGAGGCGGCCGCGCTCCCGCACCGCGGTGAGGGTGTCGGCGGGGCTCAGCACCCCCGCGGCGCAGAGGGCGCTGTATTCCCCTAAGCTGTGGCCGCAAACCGCGGTGGGCTTCACCCCGGCGGCGGCCAGGGCCCGGTAGAGACAGAGGTTGACCACGGTGACCGCAGGCTGAAGGTTAACCGTCAGGGTGAGTTCCTCCATGGGGCCGGTGAAACACAGCCTCTTTAAGGGCAGCCCGGTGGTTTCCTCCCCCAGGCCGAACAACTCCCGGGCGCCGGGATCGGCGTCAAACAGGTCCCGGCCCATGCCCACGTACTGGGAACCCTGCCCGGGAAACAAAAATGCGATGTGCGACATACGATACCTCGAGGATCAGAATTATTGATTTAAGAAAAATTAAGAATCCTGCAGATTACGTCATTCCCCACACCCCGAGGGCCCACCATAAGGGGACGTTGGGCGTAGGCGCCGGGCGGACCCAAGGATCCGTCTCTACAGGAGAATATGGCGATCATACAAGTGGCATGTTTAATGTACCGGAGATAACCGGCTGCGCCAAGAACAAATTAGCGCCGCGGCGCTGATGTGAAGGGGGGAAACCCCGCCCCTGGCACAACCTCGTGATTGGAGAGCAAGGCGCCTTCAGCCGCCTCCCCCAAGCCGGAACAGCCTCTGGAACTTTTTGATTTCCCCACGGACGTCAGGTTTGGTCACCACCGCGGAGATAGCGCACACCCCGTCGGCCCCGGCCGCGATGACCGCCGGGGCGTTGTTTAGGGTGATGCCGCCGATGGCCACCAGGGGGAGAGACACCCGCCGGCGGATTTCGGCCACGAGCGCCACCCCGGTAGGGGCGCCGGCGTCGGCCTTGGTGGCGGTGGCAAATATAGGCGACACCCCCAGGTAATCCGCGCCCATCTCCCGGGCCGCCAGGGCTTCGGTCAAGTCGTGCACCGTGACGCCGATAATTTTCTCCGGCCCCAGCCGCCTTCGGGCCTCGGGGAAGGGCAGGTCCTCCTGGCCCAGGTGGACCCCATCGGCCCCCACCTCCAGGGCCAGGTCCACCCGGTCGTTGACCAGAAAGAGGGTAGGGCGGCAAATCTTCCGCAGTTCCCGGGCCTGGGCCACCAGGTCCCGGGTACAGTCCCGCTTCTCCCGATACTGCACCATTCGCACCCCGGCGGCCACCGCCGCGGCCACGTCGCTCAGGTTCCCGGCCCGGCTCAAGCTCGCGTCGGTGATGAAATAGTATCCCCTCAATCGCTCACCCGCCGCCGGTCCGCCAGGGTCGCCTCGTCCAGGTCCGCCAGGCAGTCGAAGAGCCTCACCTTGAAGGTGCCGGGCCCCGGGGAGAGTTCCGCGGCCAGCTCCGCGGCGACGTTGAAGCAGACCAGGCCCGCGGCCGCGGCCACCGCCAGGTCCGGCTCCACCGCGGCAAAGGCGCCGATCACCGACGCCGCCATACAGCCGGTGCCCACCACCCGGGACATGAGGGGATGGCCGTTTTTGACCACAAACCGCCGGCTGCCGTCCACCACCAGGTCTTCCGGGCCGGTGATGACCACCGTGCACCGCCGTTTAAGGGCCAGACTCTGGGCCACTTCCTCCAGGTCCAAATCGACCCGGGCGGCGTCCACGCCCTTGGTGCGCACCTCCGCACCGCCGATCCGGGCCACCTCCGAGGCGTTGCCCTTAATGAGATCAATCCTGGCCTCGTCCAACAGCTCGAAGCACTTCCGGTCCCGGAAGGAGGTGGCCCCGGCCCCGCAGACGTCCAGGATCACCGGAATCCCCTTGGCGTTGGCGCTTTGGGCCGCCAGCTTCATGGCCTTTACAACCTCTACAGTCAGGGTGCCGATATTGAGGACCAGGGCGGCGGCGATCTGGACCATCTCCGCCACCTCTTCCTGGGCGTGGGCCATGACCGGGGAGGCGCCCAGCACCTTGACCACCTGAGCACAGTCGTAAATGCTGACCCAGTTGGTCAGGTGATGCACCACGGGGCTTTGGGTCCGGACTTTTTCCAATAAAGCGAAGGCCTTCAGCTTGACAATCGGCATGATCGGTCCTGGGAGAAATTTCTCCTCAGTATAACGTGGATATTGCCGCCGGGCAAAAGCAAATGAGCAGCAGGGCAGGGGGCACCCTGGGGAAAGTCGACCGGCTGAGATGTTGCCTCCCGGCCCGGCCGGAGGCAAGGCGGGAGCTACTTGACAGAACGAGGGGGGTTAGATATTTTTAACACAGTTTATCTTCGAGAAAGGACCCGCCATGGCACTGGATGAAGTTCTCATCACCCGGGCAATCATTGAGCGCTTCACGGAAAAGTTGTTGGCCAACCTGGACCTGGATGTGGCTGTGGTGGGCGGCGGCGTCTCCGGGCTCACCGCGGCCTGGCGCCTGGCCCAGCAAGGGCACAAGGTCGCCATCTTTGAACGCAAGCTCTCCGTCGGCGGCGGCATGTGGGCCGGCGGCATGATGTTCAATGAAATCGTCATCCAGGAGGCGGCCAAACCCGTCATGGACGAGTTGGGGATTCGCCTCAAGCCCATTTATGACCAATATTACACCGCGGACGCGGTGGAAGCGGTGACCACCCTGGGCTCCCGGGCGGTGAAGGCCGGGGCCGCGGTGTTCAACTGTATCAGCGTGGAAGACGTCATGGTCCGGGAGGACCGGGTCAACGGCCTGGTGATTTCCTGGACCGCGGTGGAGATGGCCCGCCTCCACGTGGACCCCCTGGTGATCCGGGCCAAGTGCACCATCGACGCCACCGGGCACGACCTGGAGGTGGTGAAAGTGCTGCTTCGCAAGAACCAACCCATCACGCTGTTCACTCCCAGCGGCGGCATCGGCGGGGAGCGCTCCATGTGGTCGGAAGAGGGGGAGAAAGGCACCGTCGAGAATACCAAAGAGATTTATCCGGGCTTTTTCGTGGCCGGGATGGCGGCCACCGCCACCTTCGGCGTCAATCGCATGGGGGCCATCTTCGGCGGTATGCTCCTCTCGGGCCTCAAGGTGGCCGGCCTGATTCACGAACGGCTGACCACGGAATGGTAAGGCAGGGCGCCCCCCGTGGAATATGAAGCCGTTATCGGCCTGGAAATTCACGCCGAGCTTTTAACTGCCAGCAAGATTTTCTGCGGCTGCGCCACCCATTTCGGGGCCCCGCCCAACACCCAGGTCTGCGAGGTTTGCCTGGGGATGCCCGGGAGCCTGCCGGTCCTGAACCGGAAGGCCCTGGAGTTTGCCCTGAAAATGGCCCTGGCCACCGGCTGCCGGATCAATCCCGAGTCGGTCTTCGCCCGGAAGAACTATTTCTATCCCGACCTGCCCAAAGGCTACCAGATTTCCCAATATGAGCTGCCCCTGGCGGAGCATGGCCACCTGGACATCAAGGTCGAGGGCCAGACCCGGCGCATCGGCATCACCCGCATTCACCTGGAGGAAGATGCCGGCAAACTGATCCACAGCGAGTCCCGGCCGGTGAGCTTCGTGGA
>CAYNMI010000215.1:0-4784 GCA_964398095.1 uncultured Desulfobacca sp. | reverse complement strand
TGCCGTTGGGGGAGATGATGTCGGACTCCATCATGGCCGCCAGGATGTTGATCAACCCCGAACCGCAGATGCCCTTGGGCTTCACCATATCGATGGTGAGCAGCATGGGCTCGTAGGTCTCGGGATTGAGGCTTACTTCCTCGATGGCGCCGGCCGCGGCCCGCATGCCGAACTTGATGCCGCCGCCTTCAAAGGCCGGTCCCGCGGAACAGGCGGCACAGGCCAGCCACTGGTGGTTGCCGATGACGATCTCGCCGTTGGTGCCGATATCGATATACAAAGTCAGCTTGGGGTCTTTGTAGATGCCCGAGGCCAGGACCCCGGCCACAATATCGCCCCCCACGTAACTGGACACGGAACTCACGGAATAGATGAACACGTGGTCCGGCACTTCCAGGCCCAGGTCCCGGGCCCGGACCGGCGGCAGGTGGCAGGCGGCGGGGGTATAGGGGGCCAGGCGGATATACTTGGGGTCGATGCCGTAGAACAGATGGGTCATGGTGGTGTTGGCGGCCACCGTGATGTGGGAAATTTCGGTCACCGGCAACTTGTGCTGCTTGAGGAGGCGGTGCATGACCTGGTTGATGGTGTGGGTCACGGAGCGCTGGAGCTTTTCCAGGCCCTGGTCTTTCTGGCTGAAGACCATGCGGCTGATGACGTCGTCCCCGTAACTCATCTGGGAGTTGTAATCCGCGGCGTGGCCCACGATCTTGCCGGCGGCCAGGTCCAGGAGCTGGACCCAGACGGTGGTGGTGCCGATATCCACGGCGATGGCGTGATGCCGCTGGGAGGTGTCGCCGGCTTGGAGGTCCACCACCCGGGGCTTCCGGGAGAGCCGCTGGGCAAAGTCCAGGGTGGCGGTGACCCGGAAGTTGTCCTCCCGCATCACCCCGGCCAGACGGCGCAGCATGAAGAAATCGTGGGCCAGGCTGTCCAGGCCGTGCTGGCGGGCCAGGCCCTGCTCCAGGCGGCTCAGATCACAGGCATTGTCCGCCAGGGAAGGGGGCGGCAATTCGACGCATTTCTTTTGGAAGGCCGGGTTATAGAGCCCTTCGGCCTTCAAGGCCTCCAGATCGATGGGGCTGGGCCGGAGTCCGACGCCAACCCGGCGGCGGGTCAAGGTGCGCCGGTCCAGCAAGGACTCCGGCGGGATGCGGATCACCACGTCGGCCTTGACGAAGCTCTGGCAGGCCTGGCGATAGCCCAGGTCCCATTCCTCGTCGCTGAGCAGACCGGACGGGGTGGACTCCAACTCTCCGGATTCCAGCAGGACCTTGCACTTGCCGCAGACGCCTTCGCCGCCGCAGGAGGCATTGATGTGGACCCCCGCCAGCAACGCGGCTCGCAGCAGATTTTCTCCGTCCGGCACTTCGACGGTAATCTCGTATGGTTTAAAGGTGACGCGCTTGATCACGAGTCGGTCCTGGGCGAAGCTGAGATGATGTCCCCGGCAGGCTTGGCCCCCCCGGGGCTTGGGGATGCGTGAACTGGCGGCATTCTATCACAAGGAGGCGGCAAAAAAAATCATAAATGACAGGAAGATGGGGCGGGCGAGCGCCAGTAGTCAGTTATCAGTAGTCAGTGGCTAGTAAATAGTGGTCAGTTACGGGAGGGTGCGCCCGGCGCACCAGCACTCCGGCTTTGCCAAAAAATGAGATAGTGTGTATCAATAAAAGTCAGTGCAGGCTTTATAATGGTAGCCGCAGGCTTCAGCCTGCGTCGGCGCCGGCTGCTGGCCGGGGCCGCCAATTAGTTCCTTGCCGGGGGAGGCATTTATGGCCGCAGGACGCGTGGGCCGGTTGTTGAACGAGCTGTATCACCTTTTGTGGGAGGCCTGCGGGCCCCAGGGTTGGTGGCCGGGGGACACCCCCTTTGAGGTGGCCGTAGGGGCAATCCTGACTCAAAACACCAACTGGACCAACGTCGCCCGGGCCATTGCGGGACTCAAAGACCAGGGGCTGCTGTCGCCCCGGGCCCTGCATGATCTGCCGGAGGCGGAATTGGCCCGGCTCATCCGGCCGGCGGGCTACTACAATATCAAGGCCCGGCGGCTCAAGAATTTCCTGGATTTCCTGGCGTGTCATTTTGAGAATTCCATGGGGCATATGGCCGCCGCCGACCTGGAGACCTTGCGGCCGGCGCTCCTGACCATCAAAGGCATCGGACCGGAGACCGCGGATAGTATTCTCCTCTATGCCCTTGCAAAACCCACGTTTGTCGTTGATGCCTATACTTTCCGGATTCTCAGCCGCCATGACCTCATCCCCGAGGCCTGCGCTTACGAGGACTTGCGGCAGTTGTTCATGGAGCACCTGCCGCCGGAGGTGGACCGCTACCAGGAATATCACGCTCTCCTGGTGCGGCTGGGCAAGGAATGGTGCCGTCCCCAGCCCCGGTGCGCCGCCTGCCCGGTGGCGGGCTGGCCGGGAGAATAATGCCTGCCTGGTTTTTGGTATGGGAGTTGCATAAGGAATCAGCAAGGAAAACTACTATGGCATATATCGGCAAAGAAGAATATTCTCCCGTCTGGCTGCCCGAATCTCTGCCGGAAGAGGTCCTGGCCGAGAGTTTTATTGAGCTTTTCACTACCGAACCGGGTGAAGGAGAAGCGCCCCAACCGGAAGAGTCCAGCTTCGGCTTTATCATTCAGGACTGGTTCGGGCCTTTTCTGTTGAGCCCGCCGACCCGCTTCCTACGGGGACAGTGTTAAGCCCGCCGCAATATAAATATTTTTAAGGGTTTCCGGCCCCGGCCACCGGGTTCGGAAACCCCGCCTCGCCTCGCAATTTTCACTCCCGCCGCACATTTTTTCCCCATATCCGGTCCGATGATGTTACTATCAACGGGCACGCCGTTTGGCTTCCTGGACATTCGAAAAATTGAACCTTTTAGTGGGATTTGTTCCAAAAGATGAACATTGTCGCCCTGGAAAAGCACACTCGGGAAGAATTACTCAGTTGTTTGAGACGCGTGCCCCTTCTGGATAGGACAGATGTCCTGATTTATGCGGGGGCCTTGATCAGCCTGGAGCATATCCATACCAATTGCCTCCATCCGCCCCAGAATTACCTCTGGCTGCAGGAATTGCGCAAGACCCAGGAATTGCGCTGGAGCCTGGGGGCCTGGGGGGTGGACCTGTTCCGGCTGGACGGCTATGTCACCTATACGGTGCGGCTGGCGGATGGGGAGGAAGTCGCCTATGATCTCTACCCCCCCATCGTGGAGGAGTCCTTCGAGGCCGACGGCACGGTGGCCCTGATTATCAACGACGGCATGCACCGGCTCTATCTGGCCCGGATGGAGTGGGTGATCCCGCAGGTTACCTATGTGCGCGGCATCCCTAAGGAATATCCGTATTACGCCTTTCCCCGGCCCGGCGGCTGGGAGGGCCTGGATCTCTTGGCCGATAATCCCGACCCCCAGCGCTATTTGAAAAAATGTCACCGGATCCGGGAAAACAAGAGCCTGTATCGCGACTTTCAGGCGGTGTTTCAAAATGTGGGCCGGTCCCGGAGCCGCCTCTTGAAGAAATAGGGGGAAAAGGGCAAAAGGCGAAAAGGCGAAACGGGGAAAAGCAAAAGAAAATAATATCTTCCGCCACTTCAGCCTGTATCCCTGCCCTGCACCGGTTCCCGGTCTATCCCGGAGTCTTCCGACAAGTCATTTCAAAATCCGGAGAACTAGAGCAAGATCATTCTGAGCGTCGCGGCGCATCATGAATTGTTAGTGAATTGATACCAAGTTGCCGTCAAACAAGTAATATTACGAATTGTAGGGGCGGTTCGCGAACCGCCCCTACATGGGTTGTGATCACAGAGACAAAATTACCTTATATAACGGCAAATTGGTATGAGAGCCTGCACGGCGATCAGGATGCCCGGGAACCCCGGATTGGCCATGGCTGCCTGGCAATATTGACGGAGGAATTTATGAGTTTGGTTTTATTGGGAGTCTTAATCGCCCTGGCGCTCGCGGGGTTGGGGCACAACGTGCCGCAATTTCAGAAGTTCCCGCAAATCCGCTGGGTTCTGGCGATCCTGGCGCCGGCGCTGACGGTGGCGGTGTCCATCATCGTCGGAGGGCGGGATGGCCTGCCGCTGATTTTAAATACCGGACCCGCAGGAGGTTCACCGGGAAAATGATTGACAAGCATCATTCAAGGCAATATGTAAAGACTATGATAGGGTCCCGCAATTTTCCGCGGCGGTCGCTGGTCCTGGCGGTTTTCCTGGTATTGGGCCTGGTCGCCTCCGGGGCCTGGGCCGGGACGGTGAGGGATGCCAACGCCGGCCGCACCGGCCAGACCTTGAACCTGAAGCGCCTGGTGGTCAAAGGGAAAACCACCCTGCTCGATTTTTACAGTCCCTTCTGCCCGCCGTGTGTGCGTCTGGCCCCGGTCATGGAACGGCTGGCGGCCAAGCGGCGGGACCTGGCCATTAAAAAGGTCAACATCAACCGGCCGGGAGTCAACGGCATCGACTGGCGCTCCCCCCTGGCCGAGCAGTATCAGATCAGGCAGGTGCCGTATTTCATGATTTTCAGCCCCCAGGGGAAACTCGTGGCCCAGGGCCGCGACGCGGTGGAGTATGTGCAACGCTGGCTCCAGGAAGCCGGGTTGATGAAGTAGGGATGAGCAGGAAGGATGGGGCGCAGCGCGCACCTTACGACGCCTGTGCCACCGGTCGCAAGAACTTTTCGAAGCAGTTGTGCATGGGCCTGCGGCGCACCCGTAGAGCCTGAAAAGTTACTTGGCTTAAGAGGAGGCCGCGCCTCATTCTTTGAAC
>CAYNMI010000214.1:0-4800 GCA_964398095.1 uncultured Desulfobacca sp. | reverse complement strand
GCGCCGACGCGGTGAGCCACGGCGCCACCGGCAAGGGCAACGACCAGGTGCGCTTTGAGCTCACCTATCAGGCCCTGGCCCCGGACCTGAAGATTATCGTGCCCTGGCGGGAGTGGGACCTGCAATCGCGCTCCGATTGCGTGGCCTATGCCCAGGCCCACGGCATCCCGGTGCCGGTGACCCCGGCGAAGCCCTATTCCTGCGACGGCAACCTGCTGCACCTCAGCTTTGAGGGCGGCATCCTGGAAGACCCCTGGGCCGAGCCCCCGGCGGACATGTTCGTGCGCACCCGGTCCCCGGAAACCGCGCCGGATAAGCCCCAATATGTGGAAATTGCTTTTGAGCACGGCGACCCGGTGGCGGTGGACGGCGACAAGTTGAGCCCCGCGGCGCTCCTGGCCCGGCTCAACGACCTGGGCGGCGAGCACGGCATCGGCCGGGTGGACCTGGTGGAAAACCGCTACGTGGGCCTCAAATCCCGGGGGGTGTACGAGACCCCCGGCGGCACCATCATCCGGGCCGCGCACATGGCGGTGGAGTCCCTCACGTTGGATCGGGAAGTGATGCACCTGAGGGATAGCCTCATGCCCCGCTACGCTGAACTCATCTATTACGGCTACTGGTACGCCCCGGAGCGCTATGCCCTGCAAAAGCTCATCGACGAGGCCCAGCAGCCCGTGACCGGCACAGCCCGCCTGAAGCTTTACAAGGGCAACGTCATGGTGGCGGGCCGGAAGGCCCCCAAATCCCTGTACCAGGCGGACCTGGCCACCTTCGAGGCCGGGGGGGATTACCGCCAGGCGGACGCCACCGGCTTCATCCGCCTCAACGCCCTGCGCCTGAGGACCCGGGCCAGGCTGGAGGGGAAGTAGTTCAAGGTTCAAAGTTCAAGGTTCAAGGTTTAGGGGTCAGGGGTCAGGGGTCAAGAATTAGAAAAAAAGGTGGGCCATGCCCACCCTACATAACTAATCTGTCATTCTGAGGGAGCGAAGCGACCGAAGAATCTCGTAACTACTTGTAAATACTAAATCATTCCCTGCGCTCAGGATGACAACATGAAATTTCGCAGAAGTCTCAACTTTGAACTTTGAACTTTGAACCTTGAACTCTGTAGGGGGTCTCTTTTCTGACTTGCTCGCAGGACTTAGTTTCGGGAACGTGCTGGGGCGTGGGTCTGCTCATGGCCTTCTGGCGGCCGGGGCCCAATGTCTGGTTCGGGGTGCGCCTGCCCTGGACCCTGGCGGACCCCTATATCTGGAACAAATCCTGGCGGCTGGCGTCCCGCCTCCTCATGGTCATGGGCATCACGGTGCTGATTTCCTGGCGGGCCTTTTGGATCTCCACCGCCCACCTGGTGGGCCTGAGCTGCCTCTACACCGTAATTCTCTACCGCTGGAAATACGGCACCTGGCGCTTCTGGAAGGACCGGGGCTGGATCGCTTTCCGCCCGGTGGTGCGCTGCCCCCGCTGCGGCCATCTCCAAAAGCTGGCCAGCCATGCCGACCTGGCCCAGGGCGCCTGCGGGGCCTGCGGCGCCAAACTGCCGGATCCCAAGATCGGCATCGGCGCCCTCCTGGCCGCTCTGCAGACCTGGGGGAAAAAAGGTCATCTGGCTAAATGAGGCAGCCGGGAAAGGCGCCTGTTGCTGGTTTTCGCCAACCCCTGAACCGAGGACAATCGCATGGCACATAAACCCTGGGGCGGACGTTTCGAAGGCGACACCGACCAGTCGGTGGAGGATTTCACTACATCCCTGAGCTTTGACCGGCGCCTCTACCGCCAGGACATCGCCGGCTCCATGGCCCATGCCCGGATGCTGGCCAAGCAGGGCATCATCACCCCGGCGGAAGGGGAGCAGCTCGTCGCGGGGCTGGAGGAAATCCGCCGGGAGATCGAGGCCGGGGAGTTTGACTTCGACCCCGCCCTGGAAGACATCCACATGGCCATCGAATCCCGGCTCACCGTCCGGCTGGGCGAGGTGGGTAAGAAGCTCCACACCGCAAGGAGCAGGAACGACCAGGTGGCCCTGGACGTGCGCCTCTACCTGGCGGCGGCAGTGGAGGGCCTCATCGCCGACCTGGGGGACCTGCGCCTGGCCGGGGTGCGCCTGGCGCACCTGCACCCCCGGACCATCATGCCGGGCTACACCCATATGCAGCGGGCCCAGCCCATCCTCTTCGCCCATCATCTCCTGGCCTATGACGAGATGTGGCGGCGGGACCAGGAACGCTTACAGGAATCGCTCCCCCGCATCAAGGTCTCGCCCCTGGGGGCCGCGGCCCTGGCCGGCACCACCTTTCCCATCGACCCCCAGGCCGTGGCCGACGCACTGGGGTTCCCCCGGGTCTTTAAAAACAGCCTGGACGCGGTGAGCGACCGGGATTTTATCTTGGAATTTGCCGCGCATGCCAGTATCATCATGGTGCATCTGAGCCGGATGGCGGAAGAGCTCATCCTCTGGTCGTCTGCGGAGTTCGGCTTCGTGGTGCTGCCCGATGCCTATGCCACCGGGTCGTCCATCATGCCTCAGAAGAAGAACCCCGACGTCCCGGAGCTTATCCGGGGAAAAACCGGCCGGGTGGCGGGGCATCTCATGGGCCTGCTCATGACCCTGAAGGGCCTGCCCCTGGCCTACAACCGGGACCTCCAGGAGGACAAGGAGCCCCTGTTCGACACCGTGGACACGGTCAGGGCCTCGGTCCGGTTGATGGCGGGCCTCCTGGAGAATCTGACGGTGCGGCCCGAGGCCATGGCCGCGGCCCTGCACGGCGGCTTTCTCACTGCCACCGACCTGGCCGACTACCTGGTGACCAGGGGGGCGCCGTTTCGCACCGCCCACGAGCAGGTGGGGAACACGGTGCGCTACGCCGAGGCCCAGGGCAAAGAATTGTGGGAATTGAGCCTGGAGGAAATCCGGCAGTTCGCCCCCCAGGCCGCAGCCGACGTGTTCGACTGGCTCAAGATCGACAACTCCGTGGCCCGGCGGCGCTCGCCGGGGGGCACCGCGCCGGAGCGGGTGGCCGAGGCCCTGGAACGGGTGGAAGCGGAACTGGGATTGAATCTCCATGAGCAAGATATTTAGGCAGGGGCCAGGGATCAGGGGTCAGGGGCCGGGTTGGCGATGCTGCCGCACTTGCCAGCCGCGCATCTTTCTGCCTCTCCTCATCGCCTTCCTGCTGCTGACGGCTGCCTGCGGCAAGAAGTTGACCCCCTTTGCCCCGGACCAGGTCTTGCCGGCGCCGGTGCGGAACTTTCAGCTCACTCAGGAGGGCAACGCCCTGGTGGTAAGCTGGCTGTTGCCCCGGCAAAACCTCCTGGGCCAGCCCCTGACCCAGATCCAGGGCTGCCGCGTCTACCGGGCCGTCCTCCGGGACCTGACTCCGGAGCTCATGGCGGCTTCGGATTACGTCCTATATGCCGACATCGACCTGGCCTATCCCCAGCGGGGAGAGGTGCACGGCGAGGCGGTGCTCTTCCGGGATCGGGAGTTGGCGCCGGGCCACCGCTATTACTACCGGGTGGCGGCCTATGGGCCGGACGGCTACCAGGGCAGTTGGTCCAAGACCCTGAGCCATGCCTGGGGGTGGCTGCCCCGGGCCCCGGGACAACTCAAGGCCGTCCCCGGCGACAAGATCGTCGCCCTCACCTGGAGTCCGGTGACCACCCTGCAAGACGGCTCGCCCCTCCGGGACCTGGTGGGCTATATGGTTTACCGCCTCTCCGGGAAGGGGCCCTGGATTCGCCTCACCCCCCAGCCCGTGGTCCAGAATCATTTCCACGACGTGGCGGTGCTCAACGACGTGGACTATACTTATAAGGTCCTGGCGGTGCGCCGGGTGGGCGGCGATTTGCTGGCCAGCCCGGATTCGCCCACCCAGGTGGCCATGCCGGAGAAGCGCACCCCGCCGCCGCCGGTCACGAATCTCCTGGTGGTGGCGACCTCCCAGGGGGTGGAACTCCGCTGGGAGTTAAGCCCGGCCCCGGACGTGGCCGGCTACCGGATCTACCGGCGGCTCACCGGGGAGGAAAAATATATCCGGCTCAATAAGGAGTTGGTCAAAAAGCCCTATTACGTGGATTCCCAGGTGCAGCGGGGCCAGACGTACTATTATTACGTGACCGCGGTGGACGACTCCCCCCGGGCCAACGAGAGTTTGCCCACGGAGGCAGTGGCGGTTAGGTATTAGCTGTTAGCTGTTAGCAAAAAAGAGGTGCCCAAGCAAAGCTTGGGCTAAAAATTAGCGTTCCCAAGCAGGAGCTTGGGAACGAGATAAAAATTGTTTACTGGTTCCCAAGCAGTTAAACATGAGCCTCCGGTTCACCCCTAAATCATGAAAATTATTGGTGGCACAGGTTTTCAACCTGTGCACCTGCACCGGTAAAATACCGGTGCCACCAAAAACTTTTCCAGGCAGGAACTCGGAAACGAGGGGAGAACCTAACTGCTAACTGGTAACTGGTAACTGTCTTCGAAAGGCTGAAGTCGATGCATCACTTCCGTTACCAAGCAGGCGAACTCTACTGCGAAAACGTGCCGGTGCGAAGAATCGCCGCGCAGGTGGGCACGCCGTTTTATGCCTACAGCGCCGCCACCCTGACCCATCACTTCCGGGTCTTCAACACCGCGTTCGCCGACTTTCCCCACATCGTCTGCTTTGCGGTGAAGGCCAACGCCAACCTGGCCATTCTGCGGCTGTTCGCCCGGCTGGGGGCCGGGGCGGACATCGTCTCCGGGGGCGAACTCTACCGGGCCTTGCAGGCCGGGGTGGACCCGGGCAAGATCGTCTATTCCGGGGTGGG
>CAYNMI010000213.1:0-4805 GCA_964398095.1 uncultured Desulfobacca sp. | reverse complement strand
CTCCCTGGCGGCCCACCGGCTGGCCCTGGAGACGGCCCGGGCCTTCGGGGCCGAAGTAATTTTGCTCTATGTGGTGGATTCCTCGGCCCTGGACGAAATAGTCCGCCTCTCCGGCCGGGAACGGCCCCACCTGCTGCACGAGATGCAGGAGAGCGGCAGGAAGCTGCTTCTGTCCCTGAGCCAGGAGGCCCAGAAGCAGGGAATTGCCGCCCGGGTGGACATCCAGACCGGCATGCCCGACGAAGTCATCCTGGACGAAGCCATTCGCCAGCAGGCCGGGCTGATCGTCATGGGCAAGATCGGCCGCAATCGGCACCGGCGCTCCCTTTTGGGCTCAGTGACGGAGCGCATCCTGGAGGCGGCGGACCTGCCGGTGCTGGTGGTGAGCCCCAGGCAGGTTTGAGGCGCGGCCGGTTGCCTGCCAAAGAAACGCACCCTTCACTCTACTCAGGATGACCAAGTGGCATTTCGCCGAGGTCTCAGCTTGGTATTTGGCATCGTTTTGCGCCTGGATTGGCGACAAAAAAGGCCGACAAGCTTTTAATTGCTTGCCGGCCGCGGTGATCCCGATAACCGCAATTGTTTCGTCCCGGAAATTTTCTCCAAAGCAAAAATAGGCCCCGGAGCATCTGCATTCCGGGGCCGATGTGCACCCCACTCGCCCCCTGGGGTGCTAACTATTTGAAATTTGTGGGGTGAACGACGGGACTTGAACCCGCGACCGCCGGGGCCACAACCCGGTGCTCTGCCAACTGAGCTACGCCCACCATGAAGCTATTTTGTAACATACGCCGCGGGTTCTGGCAATAATGATGGACCCGGGGTAGGTTGAAAAAATTAAAACTCTGGCCGTCCGGCTCCTACCTAACCGTGGGCCCCTGCCTTTACAATCTGCCCCGGAGGATATATCGTAGGATTGTAAACCCCTTAAGGAGGGATTATGTACCAGGCCAGGTTTTGGGAAAGCGCCGCGGATCAGAAGGTCCAGTGCTTTTTATGTGCCCACGAATGCAAAATCGATCCGGGTAAAAGGGGCCTCTGCTACGTCCGGGAAAACCAGGACGGCAAGCTCTATAGCCTTAACTACGGGCGGATCATTGCCGAGCATATTGATCCCATCGAAAAAAAGCCTCTGTTTCACTTTCTGCCGGGCACCCGGTCCTATTCCATCGCCACCACGGGCTGCAACTTCATGTGCCTCCACTGCCAGAACTATGACATCTCCCAGTATCCCCGGGTCCACGGCGGCAAAATCCTGGGGGACGAGCGCGACCCGGAGGCCATTGTCGCCTATGCCCTGGGGTCCCATTCAGCCAGCATCTCCTATACCTACACCGAACCCACCATCTTTTTCGAATACGCCCAGGACGTGGCCCGCCTGGCCCGGGAACACAACCTGCGCAACGTCTTTGTGTCCAACGGCTTCATGACCGAGGCGTCGGCTACCGCCCTGGCGGAGTTCATTGACGGCGACAACGTGGATTTGAAGAGCATGCAGGACGATTTCTACCGCAAGGTCTGCAAGGCCCGGTTGCAGCCGGTGCTGGACACCATCACCCTGCTGAAAAGTAAGGGGGTCTGGGTGGAGGTCACCACCCTGGTCATCCCGGGGCATAACGACTCCGACGCCGAACTCACCGATATCGCCAACTTCATCAAGGGGGTAAGCCCCGCCATCCCCTGGCACGTCACCGCGTTTCACCCCACCTTCAAGATGATGGACCGGCCCGCCACCCCGGTGGCCACCCTGCGCCGGGCCCGGGAGATCGGCCTCCAGGCCGGGCTCCGCTACGTCTATGTGGGCAATATTCCGGGGGAAGGCGGCGAGAACACCTATTGCTATGCCTGCCGGGAGCTGCTCATCGAGCGCCTGGGTTATACCATCCGGCGCTACCACCTCAAGGACGGCAAATGTCCCAAGTGCCAGGCCGAAATCGACGGGGTCTGGAAGTAGGCGGCCCGTTGCCTCGGCCGCGCCCGGCCAGCCGTCCTCTTCCCTGAGGCCGGGGGAGCCCTCTCTCCCGTAGTCCGCTATTTCCGCCAGTCTTTCAGTTTAGCCTCGATCTTTTCAAGCTTGGCTTCCCGGTCCGGTACCTGCACCAGGCGGTGTTCCAGGATGTCCCGGGACACCAAAAGGCCCACCAGGTGATCGCCCCGGATGCTCCAGTGGGAATTATGCTGCCAATACAGATCCTTGTCCGGGTTCAGCGAGGCACGCGGCGTTTCATCGGCGTAGCGGCGCATCAGGGGCAGCAAATCCAGATAATCGATGCCCTGAGCCTTTAAAAACCGCGTCAGAATCCGGTTGGGGCGCTCCAGGTCAAGCCCCTGGTGGGGCGCCAGAAAGGGATAGACCTGGGTGTTGGTGGGGATAATGACCACCAGCAGGTTGGCCTGATTGGCCGCGGCCAGGGCCTTAAAGGCCGCCAGGTTCTGCAAGTGCGCCTTCCAGACCGGCCGGGACCAGGGTTGGATTTTTTGGAAGGCCAGAAACTTGTTGGCCTGGGCCGAGGCAAATTTTTTTCCCGGAAAGAATCTCAACCAGGCATCATCGATGAGGTTGACGATAATCAGGTGCTGGTCCAGGAAGTACTGGATCATTTCTCCCCTGCTCAAGGGGTAGGTGCCGCTGAACCATTTGTCCCAGAGGGTATAGTGCTTCTCCAGGGCCTCTTTGGATAACCGGTTGGTTTTGGGGTCTTTATACTTGGTGGACACCACCAGAAAGCCGTCGATCACCGTGAGATCGGGAAAGGAGTAGTCGTCGCTCAGATCGTTCCAGAAATAGCCCACAATGATGAGCCGGGGCGACTGGTGGACTTTGGCGATGATCTCCCGGGCCTTGAGCATTTCCTGCTTGGTGCCGTACCCCGTGACCCCGCATTTCAACACCCGGTAACCCAGGAGGTGTTCAATCCGGGTGCCCCACTTATCCTGGAAGGGGACATAGCTTTGGGTGAAGGAGTCTCCCACCAGCAGGATGAAATTCTTTTCCCCGTGGTAAGGCTCGTCAAAGCACCCTAGCTCATTGGACCAGATGGGGAATTCCAGCCGGTTATCCACGGACATGCGCTTGCCCTTGACGTTGGGGGCGATGTCAAAGCCCTTGACCAGATCGGCCTGGTAATAATAGCGCAGGTGCCGGTCCCGGGTTAGGAGGTAGCGATAGGAGGTGAAGCGCAGGCCAATCTCCAGCAGCGCGAGCCCCACCAAGACGCTGAGCAGGATCAAACCGGCGTTGAGGGTCCATTTTTTGAACCGGCTGGGGGGGCGCGGTTGCGGTCGGGAATCGTTCATGCGGCTCTCTCTATCGGGAAAAGGCGACCCTGCGGGTCGCCTCGCTATTGCCAAAATCCTGCGGGTAGCCCCAGGCCGCTACCATTCGATGCCCCGCCGGGCCGGCACCCCCGCTTCGTAGTAGTGTTTCAGGGGACGCATTTCCGTGACCAGGTCCGCCAACGCCACCAATTCCGGGGGCGCCTGGCGGCCGGTCAGGACCACCTCCACCCACGGGGGCCGCTCCTTAAGCACCTGGAATACCTCCTCTTTAGGCAAGAGATTGAAGGTCAGGGCCAGGTTGATTTCATCCAGGATCACCAGGTCGTGCTCCCCGGCCAGGATGACCTGCCGGGCCAGGTCCCAGGCCTCCCGGACCAGGGCCAGGTCCTCCGGCGCGGGGGCGCGCAGATCGACCAGAGCCGGGCGTCCGAAGGGGCGCAAGGTCATATGCGGCGCCAAATAGTCCGCAGCCATCCGGGCCTCTCCGGTCTCCCGGCCCTTCATGAACTGCACCATGTAGACCTGGAAGCCCTGCCCCACCGCCCTGAGCGCCAGACCCAGGGCGCAGGTGGTCTTACCCTTGCCGTCGCCGGTGTAGACCTGGATGAGCCCAGGGGCCAGCCGCGTCTTGACCATTAGGTTACCTTTCTTGCAACCGTATTTGAAAGGAAGGGCCGGGGGACCTTCTTGAAAAGGCTCCCTGGACCGCCTGCGGTTCCGGTGCTAACCTGAAATCCATAATTCCACCCCCTTGGCCGGTCGTGGCCCGTCACGGCTATCATCCCAGATTTTCCGGGCCTGGTCAAGGCTCCCCGGTCAGGCCGGGGGCGACCGCGGCCTCCCGCGCAATTCTGTTCCCGCAACTTGGCATTTCGACGCATTTAGGATATGTTTCCAGGTTAGACAAAAGGGACAGGACATGCGGTCGTGAAGAGCCGAATATTTGCCGTCTGCTTAATTTCCTGGGTTCTCCTGGCCCAGGCCCTGACGCCGGCCCCGACCCGGGAGACTCTCAAGCATGCATAACACCCCGCCACCTTTTCGGGTGGCCCTGGTTTTAGGGGGGGCTCGCAGCGGTAAAAGCCGGTACGGCCTGGGCCTGGCCGCGCCCTGCCCCGCTCCCCGTCTCTTTGTGGCCACCTGCGAACCCCGGGACGCCGAGATGGAGGCCCGCATCGCCGCCCACCAGCGGGGCCGGGGTTCCGACTGGACGACCCGGGAGGTCCCCCTGGAATTGGCAGCCACCCTGAGCGCGGTTCAGCACGACTATGGGGTCATCGTGGTGGACTGCCTCACCATGTGGGTATCCAATCTCTTGCTGCAGGAGGGCGCCTCCCAGGGGAGCGTCCAGACGGCCTGTGAACACCTGGCCGAGACCTTGGCCGGGACCGCCACCCCCACCATCCTGATCAGCAATGAAGTGGGGTGGGGGATTGTGCCGGACAATCCCCTGGCCCGCAGCTTCCGGGATCAGGCCGGCTGGCTGCACCAGCGCCTGGCCCAGGTGGCGGACCTGGTGGTCCTGG
>CAYNMI010000212.1:0-4840 GCA_964398095.1 uncultured Desulfobacca sp. | reverse complement strand
CATGGCCCGCCGGGCCGGGGCTGCGGTCCTGCTGGTGGCGGACATCGACCGGGGCGGGGTGTTTGCGGCCACCATCGGGGCCTTCCACCTCCTGACCCCCGGGGAACGCCGGATGCTCAAGGGCTTTATCATCAACAAGTTCCGGGGGGATGCGGCCCTGTTTGTGGAGGGCCAGGCGATCATCGCCCGGCGCACCGGCCGGCCGGTCCTGGGGGTGGTGCCCTACGCGGACGATCTGGTCCTGCCGGAAGAGGACAGCGTCGCCCTGACCCGCAAGCGCCGGGCCGACGCCGGGGCAGAGGCCGGAGCCGTGCGGATCGGGGTGGTGCGGCTGCCGCACCTCTCCAACTACACCGACTTCGATCCCCTGGAGCAGGAGCCGGGGGTGGCCCTGCGCTACCTGGACCACCGGGATGAGCTTGCCGGCCTGGACCTCCTGATCCTGCCGGGGACCAAGAACACCATCAGCGATCTCATCTATCTCAAGGAGAGCGGCTTATTCCGGCTGATTCAGGCCTATGCCCGGGCGGGGGGCCGGGTGGCGGGCATCTGCGGGGGCTACCAGATTCTGGGGCGGGAGGTCCGGGACCCCCTGGGGGTGGAAGGCGACCCCCGGACGGACGCGGGGCTGAATCTCTTGCCGGTGGTCACCACCATGGCCGGGGCCAAGACCACCACCCAGGTGGAGGCCCGGGCGCCGGCGCCGGCGGCCTCCGGGATGCTGGCGGCCTACGAGATCCACATGGGGGTCACCGAACCCGTGGGCCCGGGACGGCCGGCCTTTGCCATCAGCAGCCGGAACGGCGTGCCCGTGCAGGTGGCGGACGGCTGGGTCAGCCCGGACCAGCGCGTCTGGGGGACTTATCTGCACGGCCTGTTCGACAATGATGAATTTCGCCGGGCGTTTCTCCACGAACTGAGACGGACCCGGCCGGAAGCGGCGGCCACCGGGCCGGCGACGTCCTACCAGGGCTTTCAAGAGGCCCAACTGGACCGCCTGGCCGAGCTGCTGCGGCGCCATCTGGATTTGGCGCAAATCCTTGCGATGATCCAAACCTGAGGACAATGACCGACTTGCCCGAAAAGACCCCCCCGCACGGGGGCGACGTGTATCATCTGGCCCGGACTCTGGGGCTCAAGCTTACCGACCTCCTGGATTATTCCGCCAACATCAATCCCCTGGGGTTTCCGCCGGGGCTGGCGGGCGCGGTGCAAGAGGCGATGGGGGAGATCGTCCACTACCCGGACCGGCGCTGCGCGGCCCTGCGGGAGGCCCTGGCGGCCTATCACGGCCTCACGCCTGAGGAAATCCTGGTGGGCAACGGCTCCACGGAGCTCATCTACCTGGCGGCCCGGGCCCTCAACCCCAGGCGGGGCCTGATCGTGACCCCGGCCTTCAGCGAATACGAGCACGCCCTGACCGCGGCCGGGGTGCCGGCGGCTTTTTATCCCACCGGGGAGGCGCATAATTTTACCCTACACGAGGTCCCGGAGCCCCAGGCCGGCGACCTGGTCTTGGTGGCCCATCCCGCCAGCCCCAGCGGGGTGCTCCTGGCCCCGGACCTGTTCCTGGCCGCGGCGTCCCGGGTGGAGGCCGCGGGGGCCTATCTCCTGCTGGATGAGGCCTTCGTGGATTTCGTGGAAGCGGCCTCCATGAAGACTTACCTGCGGCGGTTTCCCCGTCTGCTGATCCTGCGGTCCTTTACGAAATTTTTCGGCATCCCAGGGATGCGCCTGGGTTGTGTGTTGGGGGCCCCGGAACTCATTGGCCGGTTGGCGGCGGCCCAGGAGCCCTGGTCGGTGAACACCATGGCCCAGGTGATGGGGCGGGCCTGCCTGGCCGATGTCGAGTACATGAGGCAAAGCCGGGCGCTCATCGCTGGGGAGCGGGAATTTCTCTTGCAAGGGCTGAGGGCGCTGCCGGGCCTCGCCCCGTTTCCCAGCGTGGTGAATTATCTCCTGGTGAAGCTCACCCGGCCGGGGGCCAGCGCGGCCCGGTTGCAGAGACGGATGCTGGCGCACCGCATCGTCATCCGGGACGCCAGCAACTTCCGGGGGCTGGATGAACGCTTCTTTCGCATTGCAGTGCGCAGCCGGGAAGAAAATGTGCGGCTGCTGAAAGCGCTGCAGGAGTGTTTGGAAATTTAAAAAAGGGACCGAAACGGAGTTAATTATGGGCCTGGCCCTGCCTTTTCTGCTGGCGTACGTAATGGATCTCGTGCTGGGGGACCCCCAGGGGTGGCCCCATCCGGTACGGCTGTTGGGCCACCTCATTCAGTACTGGGAGTCGGTCCTCTACCGGGACCGGGTGGGGGCCGGGGCGCTGTTCTGGCTGGCGGTAATGGGCACCACCCTGGTCCTCATCGTGGGGGTGCTGGGGGTGGCGTCGCTGCTGCCGCTGTGGGGCGGCATCGCAGTCCTGGCATATTTCCTGTACGCCGGGCTGGCCACCCGCAGCCTGCACCAGGAGAGTCTTAAGGTGGAGGCGGCCCTGGAGCGGGAGGACGTGGCCGGGGCCCGGGGGCATCTGGCCATGATCGTGGGCCGGGAAACCGGGCGCCTGTCCCCGGAAGAAATACGGCGGGCCGTGATTGAGACGGTGGCCGAGAACTTGGCCGACGGGGTGGTGTCCCCCATGTTTTTCACCCTGGGCCTGGGCCTGCCGGGGCTGTTTTTTTACAAGGCGGCCAACACCATGGACAGCATGGTGGGCTACAAGAATTACTGGTACGCCCGCTTCGGCAAGGTGGCGGCCCGGGCCGATGACATCCTCAATTTTATCCCGGCCCGCCTCACGGCCCTCTTGATGATCCCCACGGCCGCGGCCCTGGGCCTGGATTGGCGAGGGGCCTGGCGTATCCTCTGGCGGGACCGGGGTGGCGCCGCCAGCCCCAACGCCGGTTGGCCCGAAGCCGCCATGGCCGGGGCTTTGGGGGTGCGCCTGGGAGGCCCCAGCATCTATTTCGGCCGCACCGTGGAAAAACCCCATATCGGCGAGCCCCTCCAACCCCTGGATGCGGAGCGCTACCGCCAGGCGGTCCGCCTGCTCTACGGCACCTCCCTGGCCATGGCCGTCCTTACCCTGGTGGGCCTGTTGGCCAGCCGGGCCGGGGTGTGGGGCTTGTTCTCTTTAGTCAGATAACGGCCGTTATGGAAATAATATCCGGAAATATGGGGAATTTTAGATAAGTTTCTGAAGGTATCGCCTAGGTGAGATTCTTAACCTGGGGAAACGAGGACCTGACTTTGTAAGCTTCTTTTTTGTTCGTATCAAATTATTGCATCAGGCTATTTTATATAACACTTTTTATCCATCTCGGACATGTTACAATTGCCGATCTTATTAAAAATAGTCTGGTTAGAAAAAAACTTTATGAAGTCCAGTCTTTTCCGAAGCGGTATGGTGAAATAGAGAGGACTTTCCATAACCAATGCTACAACTTCGCGTTTAATTTTATCTGTCTTCATCATTTTTCTTCCCCTGGCTGTGCTGCCATTATAGAAATTTAAAATTATCTATACATGACACCACAGGAATCTTGTTGATGTATTCTATCGGTTGAGTTTAGAATACTCTAGGGGTTTAAAAAAGATATCCAGTGATTTACTGATTTTGGGATAGGGGAAACAATGATTTGCTCGTAAGGGTTTCTGGTAGCCTTTGACAGGGACCCGGGAGGCGGCGGGTAATGGCACACCGAGACCTGGTTATCCTGAGTGAATCCCAGGATCAGGGGGAATTGCAATTTTTGACGTTCAAGTCAAACCCGGCTAAAGCCACCTACCATTCAATGCCCCGGCGGGCCCGGACCCCGGCCTGGTAATAGTGCTTCAGGAGACGCATTTCCGTCACCAGGTCCGCCAGGTCCAGGAGTTCCTGGGGGGCCCGGCGGCCGGTGCAGACCACCTCCACCCAGGGCGGCCGCCGGCGCAGGCACGTGAGGGCCTCCTCCAGGGGGATGAGGTTATGGGCCAGGACCAGGTTGATTTCATCCAGGATCACCAGGTCGTGCTCCCCGGCCGCGAGCACCCCCCGGGCACAGTCCCAGGCTTCCCGGACCCGGGCCAGGTCATCCGGGGTCGGCGCCTTAAGATTGAAGCGGCCCGGCCGCCCGAAGAAGCGCAGGGTCATATCCGGGGCCAGGCGCGCCGCCGCCCGGCTCTCCCCGGTCTCCCGGCCCTTGATGAACTGCACCATAAAGACCTGAAACCCCTGGCCCACGGCCCGGCAGGCCAGCCCCAGGGCGGCGGTGGTCTTGCCTTTGCCGTCGCCGGTGTAAACCTGGATCAAACCCCGGCTCAACCGTTTTTCCGTCATGTGCCATCCTCATGGGGCTACTGAAAGTAATGTCCTTTGGTAAGGGTCATGCCTGCCACGCAAAATTCCAGCCAACCCTCTCTTTACCTTGATTTTCCCAGGAATAAGCCATTTTTGCAGATATTTAAAGTTATTATCATGCTTAAGAAAAATCTGAGGGACGTGACCGGTTTGATTTTCCGTTCTTCAGGGATTATAATTTAATATTAAATGAAGATTTTTGCCACCGGCGCCCCGACCCAGAATAATCAAAAAATATTGCGATATCAGTTAATTCCTGAACCAGAAATGCCGAAATAATCGGTGAGGCCCTGGCCAGGGACCTCCCAGAGGAGAGCCTTATCGTGCCCCGGAAGCAGGAAGAGCGCCGCAAGCATAATCCGGCCGAAGGCCGGACGCGGGTGGAAATCGAGGGCCTGACCCCGGAGATCGACGGCGGCCGCTTTGCGGTGAAACGGGTCCTGGGGGACCGGCTCCGGGTGGAGGCGGATATCGTGGCGGACGGCCACGAAGTCCTGTCCG
>CAYNMI010000211.1:0-4880 GCA_964398095.1 uncultured Desulfobacca sp. | reverse complement strand
GATTTGATTAAGATGGAAGTAGAGAAATTCCCTGAGCCTTTGCTTGATGAGGTGCTGGATTTCGTGCATTTTTTAAAGGGGAAGATAGTTTCTGGCAAGATGGCGACAGCTTTTGCCAGCGAGTCCTCGCTTAAGAAGGATTGGCTGCGGCCGGAAGAAGATAAGGCATGGCAAAATTTGTAAAGCTAAAGAGAAAATACACATGAAAGGCATCCAATTCGTCGTAGACGATACCGGCAAGAAAAAAGCCGTTCTCATTGATCTTTCGGAGTGGGGGGAACTCTGGGAAGACATCTATGATGTCCTGGTAACGCAATCTCGGAAAGACGAACCCACGGTGGATTGGGAGGACTTAAAGGCCGAAATGTCAGCAGAGGAGACCAAGGCTGGCTGACTATAAGATTCAATTTAAGGTTTCTGCGGCCAAAGAATTTCGCTCTCTACCATTGGAAATCAAGCACCGGGTGGAGGTGACAGTGGATAGATTGCGGCAAAAGCCTCGTCCGAGAGGGGTTCGGAAGCTCCAAGGACATGAAAGATTATATAGAATTCGTATCGGACAATATCGCCTCGTTTATGAAATAGATGATTCGGTGGAATTGATTGTGGTCACTCAGGTTCGACATCGCCGGGAAGCATATCGCTAATAGGCCATGATGAAGAATTCTACGGAAGAGCGGACATTGCCGGACGAGTTAGGCACCAAAAGAGCCATAATCTCCCGGGTAAAAGACTTGATCCAGCCGGTGCTGGAGGCCCAGGGGGCGGAGCTGGTGGAATTGCAATACGGCCGGCCCCGGCGGGGGCGGGGTATCCTGCGGCTGTTCGTGGACCGCCCCGGGGGCATCACCCTGGAGGAGATAACCCGCATCAGCCGGATAGTGGGGGGCTTGTTGGAAATCCATGACGTCATTCCCGGGGCCTACAACCTGGAGGTGTCCTCGCCGGGCCTGACCCGGGCCTTGAAGCAGCCCGAGGATTATCAGCGCTACGTCGGCCGGCTGGTGCGGGTCACCACCCGGACCCCCTGGGAAGGCCGCCAGGTGCACAGCGGCATCCTCCAGGGCCTGAGAGACGGCCAGGTGTGCCTTAAGGAGGGGGATAGCCTGTGTTGCATCCCCCTGGGGGAAATCGCCCGGGCCCGGCTGGATATCGACCTGAAAAATATTGGCAAGGAGGGCTAGCACCTCTCATGAATCTGGAATTGAAACGGATTATTGACCAGGTAAGCCGCGACAAGGGGATTGAAAAGGACCTGCTGGTGGGGGCCATCAAGGACGCGATCCGGTCCGCGGCCAAGAAGAAATATGGGCCGCGTCTGGAAATCGAGGTGGAATACCGGGACGACACCGGGGAGATCGAGGTTTTTCAATACAAGGAAGTGGTGGAGGAAGTAAAGGACGCCACCTTGGAAATCTCCCTGGAGGAGGGCCGGGCCGTGGACCCGGAATGCGAGCTGGGAGACAGCCTGGGCTTCAAGATGGACGCCGCGGCCTTTGGGCGGATTGCGGCGCAGTCGGCCAAACAGGTGATCATGCAGCGCATGAAGGACGCCGAGCGGGACCTGGTGTTTGAGGACTATAAGGACCGCAAAGGCGAAATCATCAACGGCATCGTGCAGCGCCAGGACCCCGAGGGCATCATCGTCAACCTGGGGCGCACCGAGGCCCTGCTGCCGCCCATGGAGCAGGTGCCCCGGGAGACCTACCACAAGGGAGAGCGTATCCGGTCCTATGTCCTGGATGTGAAACGCCAGACCCGGGGACCCCAGATCATCTTATCCCGGACCCATCCCCAGTTCCTGGTGGCCCTGTTTGATGCCGAGGTGCCGGAAATTTCCGAGGGGATTGTGCAGGTTTTGGGCTGCGCCCGGGAGCCCGGCAGCCGTGCCAAGATCGCGGTGTCTTCCCGGGACTCGGATGTGGACCCGGTGGGGGCCTGCGTCGGCATGAAAGGCGCCCGGGTCCAAAATATCGTCCAGGAACTCAGAGGCGAGAAGATCGACATCATCCCCTGGCATCCCGATCCGGCCAAGTTTGCCACCAATGCCCTGTCCCCGGCCCAGGTGAGCCGCATCATCCTGAGCAAGGAGAGTCAGGTCATGGAGGTGATCGTCCCGGATGACCAGTTGTCCCTGGCCATCGGCAAACGGGGCCAGAATGTCCGGCTGGCCTCCCGGCTGGTGGGATGGAAAATCGACGTCAAGAGTGAATCCAAGTACTCTAAATCTTTGAAGGAAGGCTATCTCTCGCTGTTGAGCATTCCCGGGGTGGGGGAAATCACCGCCAGTCTTTTGCACGAGGCGGGATACACGTCGGCCCGGGAGGTGGCGGAAACCAGTCTGGATGATCTGATCCAGTCCACCGGCTTGACGGAGAAGAAGGCTACGGCGCTCATCGCCGGAGCCCAGGAAATGGCCAAAACGGGCGAACCGGAAGGTCCGGCCGGGCAGGCTGAAGAGAAGGCCGAGGTTCAGGAAGGCTGAAGCAGGTCATACCGCGCCAAGGGCGAAATTAGTTTCGGGGGTTAGGTTAGTTATATGGGTAAGACCAGGATTGTAAATTTGGCCAAGGAATTTAAGATGGATGTCCGGGAGTTGATCCAGCGCCTCAAGGATGAAATGGGGCTGCAGGAAAACTTCACCTATCTCAGTTCGCTGGACGATGACACGGTGGCCCGGGTGCGACAGACGATCAGCACCGCGGCCCCGCAGGTCGAGGAACTGCGGGTGGGCGATAATGTCAAGCGCCGGCGGCGGGTGGCCCCGCCCCCGGTGACTCCGCCGCCACCTCCTCCGGAGCCGACCCCGGAAGCGGAAGCGGCGCCGCCGCCACCTCCCAAGGCGGCGGCCAAACCCCGGAAACCCAAGGAGACCGTAGCCCGGGTAGTTTCGCTGCCTCACAAAGACAAGGCGGCTGCGGCCCAGGCCCCGGAAGCGCCTCCGGCCAAGAAACCTCCGGCAAAGCAGGTCGCGCCGCCCGAGGTCACCCCCGAAGCCCCGGAGGCCGCTCCGGTTGCGCCGGAGCCCCCCACTCCGCCTGCGGCCCCGGCCACGACGGACTCGGGCACCGCCCTGAAAAGGCAGCGGGGTAAAGCCAAGAAGAAAGAGGTGCCGGCCCGGATCATCAGCCTGCCCACGGAAAAAGTGACTCCAACGCCGCCCGCGGCTGAGGGT
Organism: uncultured Desulfobacca sp.; assembly: GCA_964398095.1. Lineage (GTDB taxonomy): Bacteria > Desulfobacterota > Desulfobaccia > Desulfobaccales > 0-14-0-80-60-11 > 0-14-0-80-60-11. Next base: position 1,705 of record CAYNMI010000211.1, on the reverse strand, counting down.
CCTCCGGCCGCGGCGGGCCGAGCGGCATCCCGGCCCGGAGCCAGGCCGGCTGGGGCCAGGCCGGAGTCCGTATCGCCCAGAGCGATGCTCGGGGCTGCCAAGCCCCCGGTGGTCGAAGAGAAGAAGGAAGGCAAAGGGAAGAAGAAGACCAAACGTCCGGATGTTCCGGACACCGCCCGAGCCAAACCCGTCAAAAAGCGGGAAGTGCGGGAGCGGGCCGACCTCTATGGCGGGGCCGAAGGCGAGACCCGGGGACCGGGCCGCCGGAAAGGCATGAAAAAAGCCGTCAAGAAGCTCTCCAAGGCGGAGCTCACGGTTCCCAAGGCCATCAAGCGGCGGGTCAAGGTGGGGGAATCCATCACCGTGGGCGAGTTGGCCAAACGCATGGGCATCAAATCCGGCGCCATCATCAAGCAACTGCTCCAGATGGGCGTGATCGCCACCATCAACTACCCCATTGATTTTGATTCCGCCGCCATCGTGGCCGGAGAATTCGGGTATGAAGTGGAACACGCCACCATGCAGGAAGAAGACCTGCTGGCGGTGGCTCCCCGCACCCAAGGCGAGGCCTCGCCCCGGCCGCCGGTGGTTACCATCATGGGCCACGTGGATCACGGCAAAACCTCGCTGCTGGACGCCATTCGCCGGACCCGGGTCACCGAAGGGGAAGCCGGCGGCATCACCCAGCATATCGGGGCCTACTACGTGAAGCTGCCGGAAAAGCAAGGGGAAGTGGTCTTCCTGGATACTCCGGGGCACGAGGCCTTCACGGCCATGCGGGCCCGGGGGGCCAAGGTCACGGACCTGGTGGTGCTGGTAGTGGCCGCGGACGACGGGGTCATGGAACAGACCACCGAAGCCATCAACCACGCCAAGGCCGCGGGAGTGCCCCTGGTGGTGGCGGTCAACAAGATCGACAAACCCAACGCCAACCCGGAGCGGGTTAAACGGGAACTGTCCAATGCCGGCGTGGTTTCCGAGGAATGGGGGGGCGACGTCCTGTTTGCCGAGGTGTCGGCCAAGAAACGCCTGGGCATCAAGGAATTGCTGGAGAAGATCCTCCTCCAGGCGGAAATCCTGGATCTCAAGGCGGTGGCGTCGGCCCCGGCTTCAGGCCGGATCATCGAATCCCGGCTGGACAAGGGCCGGGGTCCGGTGGGCACCGTGCTGGTCCAGGAAGGCACCTTGAAACCCGGGGATTACTTCGTGTGCGGCCCGCAGTATGGCAGGGTGCGGGCCCTGTTCGACGACCGGGGCGAGAAAGTGGATGAGGTGATCCCGGGGCTGCCCGCGGAAGTCCAGGGATTCAGCGGCGTCCCCGAGGCCGGGGACGAATTTCTGGTGCTGGAAGATGAGCGCAAGGCCAAGCAGATTGCCATGATGCGCCAGCAAAAGCAGCGGGAAGCCACCCTGGCCCGCATCAGCCGGGTGACCTTGGAAAAGCTCTACCAGCAGGTCCGGGACGGCGCCGTGAAGGAACTCAAGATGGTGCTCAAGGCCGACGTGCACGGCTCCATCGAGGCCCTGGCCAAGGCGTTGTCGGAGTTGGGGACCAAGGATATCAAGGTCTCCATGATCCATTCCGGCCTGGGGGAGATCTCCGAGAGCGACATCATGCTGGCTTCGGCCTCGGACGCCATTGTGGTGGGCTTCAATGTCCGGGCCAATCCCAAGGCCCTGGCCCTGGCGGAGCAGGAGCAGGTGG
>CAYNMI010000210.1:0-4882 GCA_964398095.1 uncultured Desulfobacca sp. | reverse complement strand
CTGGCGGCCATGCAGGTGGATATCGACACCCTGACCCCCGAGCAGGAAAAATATCTGGCATCCTACGATTTGGGGACTTAGTTTAAGGCAGGGGCCAGGGGCCAGGGGTTAGGAAATAATGACTGGCCCGGATCGCGGGCCGTGGCGCCGAGATCCTCATGAGTAAAGGGACTTCCGGGATGATCGAGATTAAATTCGGTACCTCAGGTTGGCGGGGCATTCTGGCCGAAGATTTCACCTTTCCCAACGCCCGCCTGGTCTGTCAGGCCATTGCCGACTATCTGCAGGAGGCCGGCCTGGCCGCCCAGGGCGTGGTGATCGGCTACGATACCCGCTTCCTTTCCGAGGTCTTTGCCGCCACCGCCGCGGAAGTGATGGCCGGCAACGGCATCACCAGCCATTGCACCACCCGGGACTGCCCCACGCCGGTGGTGAGTTGGGCCATCCGGGAAGGGAAGAACGCCGGGGCCATCAACATTACCGCCAGCCACAATCCCCCGCAGTACAACGGCGTCAAGTTTTCGCCCGCCACCGGGGGGCCGGCCCCCTCGCCGGTGACCAACGCCATCGAGTCCCTGATCGGCAAACTAAGCCCTGCGGCCGTCAAGACCATGCCGGAGGCCGCGGCCCGGGAAAAAGGTTTGATCCGGGACCTGGAGCCCCGGGCCTCCTATTTCCAGCACCTGAAGAGCCTGGTGGACCTGGAGGTGCTGAAACGTTCGGGCCTCAAGGTGGTGGTGGACGTGCTCTACGGCACCGGCCATGATTATCTGGACGCCTTTTTGCGGGAGGCGGGGGTGGAGGTGGAAACCCTCAACGGCTATCGGGACCCTTACTTCGGGGGGCATCGGCCGGAGCCCTCGGCGGAATTTTTGCAGGACCTCTCGGCCCGCATCAAGGCCACCGGGGCGCATTTGGGCCTGGCGGTGGACGCCGACGCCGACCGCTTCGGGGTCATGGACCACGCCGGGGTCTACCACGATGCCAACACTGTCCTGGGCCTGCTCTTTGATTATCTCATCGAGAGCCGGGGCTGGGACGGCGGCGTGGGCCGCAGCGTGGCCACCACCCACCTGTTGGACCGGATCGCGGCCCGGTACGACCGGCCGGTGTACGTCACGCCGGTGGGTTTTAAGTACCTGGGGGAATATATCAACAAAGACCAGGTGGTCATGGTGGGCGAGGAGAGCGAAGGCTTCTCCATGAAGCACCATCTGCCGGAAAAGGACGGCATTCTGGCCGGGATCATCATCGCCGAAATGGTGGCCCGGAAGGGCAAGGGCCTCCCGGAACTGATTGCCGACCTGTTTGCCAAGGTGGGGCCGGTCTACAACCGCCGCCTCAATTTCTCCCTGACCCCGGAAGTCAAAGAGCGGCTGTTGGAGCTCCTGAAGACCCCCCCGGCCCAATTCGCCGGGAAGGCCGTGACAGAGCACATCACCCTGGACGGCCACAAATACGTCCTGGCGGACGGCAGTTGGGTGTGTTTCCGGCCCTCCGGCACCGAGCCGGTGGTGCGCTTCTATTTCGAGGCGTCGTCCCTTGAGGAACTGGAGCGGCTGCGGGGCGCGGGAGAAGCCTTGATCCGGGAAGCCTGAGCATGCCCGGGATGAACCTGCCCTACCTCCTGGAAGCGGCCCTCATGGCCGTGGTGCTCCTGTTTTCCATCATTGTCCACGAAGTGGCCCACGGCTACGTCGCCCTCTTGAACGGCGACCCCACGGCCCGGATGCTGGGCCGCATCACCCTCAATCCGGTGCCCCACATCGATCCCATCGGCACCATCCTGCTGCCGCTGCTGCTCCTCATGACCCATGCCGGCATCCTCTTCGGCTGGGCCAAACCGGTGCCGGTCAACCCCCTCAACTATCGCAATTACCGCTGGGGGGAGTTTGCGGTGAGCGCCGCCGGCCCCGTGAGCAACCTGGTTCTGGCCGCGCTCTTCTCCGTGGTCTTGCGTCTGGGCCTGGGGAACCCGGGCCTCGTGCAACTGGCCTACTTCGGCGTCTCCATCAACATCTTCCTGGCCCTGTTCAACCTGATTCCCATTCCGCCCCTGGACGGCTCCCACATCCTGTCCCTGCTGCTGCCCCGGGAGCTGGCCCGGCTCTATGATTACCTCCAGCCGGTGGGCTTCGTCCTCATCCTCCTCCTGTTTTACACCGGCGTCATGGGGGCCGTCATCATGCCCCTCTACCACCAGATCGCCATGCTCATGCTGGGTTGAGGGGGCAGAGCCAATCGAGACCTCTGTGAAATCCTCTTACCTGTCATTCTGAGGGAGCGGAGCGACCGAAGAATCTCATAACTATCTAAAAATACGAGATCATTCGCTGCGTTCAGGATGACAAAACGGCTTTTCCCAGGGGTCTCAAGTCGCAGTTTAACAAGTTGCCCCGAGGCCTCGCCTAAATTGGCACAGGCTGGAAAGCCTGTGCCACCAAGAATTTTTCAAGCAATGAGGAAAAATCTTTGGTTTTTAAATGACTTTTGCAAGAGGCTCTTTTGGCAATCACTAGAAGGGCGAGCCACCGGCTCGCCCCTACAGTGGGATGGGCGCGATAAGGCCTGCGGCTATGAAAAAATAGTTCCTGGAGCCGTCCAATATAAGGGGCCTGCTCTAATCACGGCACCGGTCGCCCCGGCCCTGAAAAAAAGCCCATATTGACTAATGTTCATAAATTGCATCTTGCCAAGCGGCGAGATAAGGTAGATAATTTTAAAAGAGAAGAATCAGAGAGGGGGTATTTGCCGCCTTTCTGCCGTTTTTCTTTGAATACCCATACGAGGAGCCTGTGATATGGAAAAATGTCCCCAAGGAGCCGATCCTAAATCCTGCGGCGAAGATCCCAAATCTTGCCAGGGGTGCGATCCGGCTCATCATGCCACCGAGAAAGACCAAGAAGAAATGGAACTGGCCCGGGTCCTGAGGCAGATTCGCCACAAGCTGGTGGTGATGAGCGGCAAGGGCGGCGTGGGCAAGAGCAGCGTCGCGGTCAGCCTGGCCCTGGCCCTGGCCCGCCGGGGCAACAAGGTGGGATTGATGGATGTGGATCTGCACGGCCCCAACGTCCTCCGGATGCTGGGCCTCAAAGATCCCCTGGACCTGACCCATGCCCAGTTCAACCTGCCCCCGGACCTCTTTGACAACCTGAGGGTCATCTCCATTGAGGTCCTGATGCGGGACCGGGACATGGCGGTGATCTGGCGGGGACCCCTGAAGCACCAACTCATCCGCCAGTTCATCAGCGAAGTGCAGTGGGGCTCCCTGGATTACCTGGTGGTGGATTCGCCTCCGGGCACCGGGGACGAGCCCATGAGCGTGGCCCAGACCATTCCCGACGCCAAGGCCGTCATCGTCACCACCCCCCAGGAGATTTCCCTGGCTGACGTGCGCAAGTCCCTGAATTTCTGCGAAAAGATCAACATGCAGGTGGTGGGCATCGTGGAGAACATGAGCGGCTACGCCTGCCCCCACTGCGGCAAGGACCTGCCCCTGTTCAAGACCGGCGGCGGCCTCAAGACCGCCCAGGCCGCCAAGGTCCCCTTCCTGGGGGCCCTGCCCTTTGACCCCCAGGTGGTGGAGGCCGCGGACCAGGGCCGGCTCATGGAGGTTAAGGAGGCCGACAGCCCCTTCTTCCAGGCCATGCAGCCCATCGTGGATTATATCCTGGAGACCCTGCCTGCCACGCCCCTGGCCGCCCGGGAGCCCGGGGTCCTGAAGTTCGCCCTGCCCGTGGACGACGGCAAGCTGTCGGACCGGTTCGGGCACGCCTCCCACTTTGCCTTCGTTACCGTGAGAGACGGCGCCGCGGGGCCCCAGGAGCTGGTCCCCAGCCCGGGCCATGAGCCCGGAGGCATTCCCGAATGGCTGGACGAACTGGGGGTGACCCACGTCATCGCCGGCACCCTGGGGGATAAGGCCCAGGCCCTCCTGACCAAGAAAGGCATGGAAGTGATCGCCGGCGCCCCCCTGGAAGCCCCGGAGGCCCTGGTGGAGAAATACCTCTCCAAGACCCTGACCACCAGCCCCCGACCACACCCCGGCGGCGGCGGCCAGTGCAGCACGGCTTGAGATTTTGGAAGTTATTTGGGGGAAGGGGCCAGGGGCGAGAGCCCCTGCCCCTTCCCCCAAACCCCCATCCCCAACCCCTTAGAGGGAGTGGGGATGGGAGTTTGATGCGAAGGTAAACCACTTCTCAGTCGTCAGTCAATTTCCCCCAGCAACAGAAAACAGAAAACAGAAAACTAACAACTGTCTTCCTCGATCTCGCTCCAGTCCAAAGTCAACAGCAGGGCGTCTTCCTGGGTATCGTCGTAGTAGCGGGGGCGGCGGCCCACTTCCTGAAAACCGAAGGACCCGTACAGGGCCCGGGCCGCGGCGTTGGAGGGCCGCACCTCCAGCCAGGCGAGTTCGGCCCCCAGTTTCCGGGCCTCAGCCAGCCCCTGGGCCAGCAAGCCCCGGGCGATGCCCCGGCGGCGCTGTGCCGGAGTGACCGCCAGGTTGAGGATGTGCATTTCGTCGAGGACCACCCAGAAAATCAGGAAACCCCAGGTCTGCCAGGGTTGAGGAGAGGCGGGGCCGGCCACCAGGGTGTGGCTGTGCCGCTGGCCCAATTCCCCCAGGAAGGACCACCGGGACCAGGGAGCGGAGAAGGATGCCTTTTCAATGGCCCAGATGGCCGTGACATCCGCCAGGCCGGCCCGGCGGATGAGAAGCCTGCGGGTCATTTCTTATGGAGGACCTCGCTGGCCACGGCAATGCCTTTCTGGCCGGATTGCTTCAGGGCCAAGGCCGCGGCCCGCAGGTCCTGTTGATCCCGGATATGGGCCAGTTTCATGAGCATGGGCAGGTTGACGCCGGTGACGACCTCCACCTTGC
>CAYNMI010000209.1:3345-4898 GCA_964398095.1 uncultured Desulfobacca sp. | reverse complement strand
TTTTCCCCTTTTTCCCTTTTCCCCCGATCACTTAACCCCTTTCCCCCCGCTTATTTTTCCCCTTTTCGTCTCCCCCTTCCCTTGTTTCTCTTGACGCTCTATTGTTTCACTAACTTACCCACCGCCGTTTCCCAGGCGTGGGAAAACTCTCCCGCCGCGGCCACCACTTCCTCCCGGATCAGGGTGATGGCCTCGTCATCGCAGATATTGACGCAGACCCCGCAGTAGGCGCAGTTCTCCATCTTCAGAAAAACCCGCTCCCCTTCCCGGACAATGGCCTTCACCGGGCAGAGCTCGATGCATTTCACGCAATCCGCCGGGCACTTGTGATCGTCCAGGACCAGGCGGCCCCGGAACTGCGGGTTGACCAGGATGGCCTCGTAGGCGCACACCGTCAGGCACTGGGTGCACCGGAGACACAGGTCCGGCGCCGGCATGGTCTGGCCCGCGGCCTCGTCCAGCACGATGGCCTGGCGGGGACAGGCCTCCAGGCACTTGTGGCACTGCTTGGGGCACTCCGTCAGGTCGTTGGGGACCAGTTGGAGTTGCTGGCGGCACCAGTGCTCCTCCCCCTCGGGCTGGGTCGGGCAGGGCAGCGGGCAGCGGCTTTTGTCCATGTCGATCTTGGGGAGAAACGGCGCCAGTCCCCGGTTATCCGCCATGATGGTCTTGACCGCGCCGTTGTAACTCAGGGTCACCGCCGCCACCGGGCAGAAATGGGCGCAGATCTCGCACATCAGGCACAGCCGGGGGTCGATGGTGATGTCCAGTTCCCCTTCCCCGGGGATGATCCGCACCGCCTCCCGGGGGCAGACCTTGGTGCAGATATCGCACTTGAGGCACAATCCTTTGTCCAGACGCAGCTCCACCGTATCGGCGAACATAGTGAGCGTCAATTCCAGCCAAGCGTCGGTTTCGCGTTTGATAACCCGGGGATGCATATCACCTTTAAAAGTTACTGTTCTTGCCTCATAAAACGTTAAGTCGTGATACGGCCAACCTGTCGGGCGCGCCCTGCCCGCCAATTCCTCTGATTGAGTGGTGCGCAGTGCGCACCCTACGGAAAAACTCCCTTTTCGCCTTTTCGCCTTTTCGCCCTACTTTTTCTCCCCTTCCAGCCTCCGGTGATACTCCCTCGCCTTGAACTTCAACTGGCGCCGCCGCAGGTTGATCTTCACGTCGGGAAACTGCACCAGGAGCAGCTCGTACTTGTCGCAGGGCTCCAGATCCGGGCATTCATAGCAGTGCTCCAGGCCCCGGGCCAGGGCGCACAGCCGGATGGGACAGTCCTCCAGGCCCCGCCCCTCCTTGCAGCCGGGGCAGTCCCGATGCGCCAGGAACCACTCCAGCCCCTTCTTGAACTCCGGCAGGTTGAAGCCGGGCTGCCCGGGAAAGCAGTGGAGCCAGACGTTGGCCCGGACCTGGTCCAGGTAGCCCTGCAGCCGGGAAACCGTTTCCAGGAAACCGCGGTGGCCCAGTTGGCAATCATCACACAGACCGCAATAACTCTCTCGCATGACCTTTCTCCTGCTGAACGCGGTCAGCTATTAGCT